>NZ_FQXR01000012.1 GCF_900130025.1 Sporanaerobacter acetigenes DSM 13106
CACCAACTAGCTAATGGGACGCGAGTCCATCTTATACCGCTTAATCGCTTTGACTTGAAAATCATGCGATCCTCAAGTATCATAGGGTATTAATCCCGGTTTCCCGAGGCTATCCCCTAGTACAAGGCAGGTTCCTCACGCGTTACTCACCCGTCCGCCGCTAAGAAATATATATTTCCATCCGAAGATTTCTTTATATATTCTTCGCTCGACTTGCATGTGTTAGGCACGCCGCCAGCGTTCGTCCTGAGCCAGGATCAAACTCTCATAAAAAAGTTTTACCTGTCTTAATAATTTTTAATTAAACTCAAGGATTGTTTCACGCTGTTCAATTATCATGGTTCTGTCACAGTTGACTTTTATAATATAGCATAGTTTTTTTTGTTTGTCAAGTTTTTATTTGGACTTTTTATTTCGTTTGTTATTTCAACTTGTTATATGCTATATCAGCGACAACTCTTAAAAATATACCAGGTTTTTTTCGCTTTGTCAATAGGTTTTGCTTTTTTATTTTAAATTTTTTTTACTCATATTGTAGCATAAAGCGATATATATTGTTAGAATATAATTAAATATATGATTTTGAAAGTGGTGATATATTTGGATTTACGTCAACTAGAAACATTTGTAGAAGTATCAAAGCTAAAAAGTTTTTCAAAAGCCGCTGAAAAACTTTTCATTACTCAGCCTACTGTTACTAGTCATATACAAAATCTAGAAAAGGAGCTTGGAACAGTGCTTATCAATCGTTCAGGTAAAAATATGGCTCTCACAGAAGCAGGAAGTATACTATATAAATATGCAATAAATATTATAAATACTTGCGAAATGGCTAAATTTGATTTGGATTCCTATAGAGGAAAAATACAAGGGCATTTAGATATTTGTTCTAGCTCTGTACCTCGAAAATATGTATTGCCTAATATATTAAAAGAATTTATCACGATATATCCCGACGTGACTTTTTCATTGCAAGATAAGGATTCAAGAGAAGTCGTTAAAAGTATATTGGAAGGTGAATCAGACTTTGGAATAGTAGGTGCTAAATATCAATCGAATCATCTAGAGTATATGGATTTGATTGAAGATAAATTGCTATTAGTTACCCCTAACAATAAAGATTTTACCATGAAAAATTATGCTATTTTAGATACAAGCATACTCACAAAGCATAAACTTATTTTAAGAGAAAAAGGTTCTGGAACAAGAGAACTTCTCGAAAATGAATTGGATAAAAATAAAATTTCACGCAGTCACTTAAAAACTATAGCTTATGTAGAAGATGCTGAAACCATTAAAACTTTAATTTCTTTAGGGGTAGGAGTAAGTTTTCTTTCAGAAAGGGCAATTCAAGAAGAGTTAGCTTGCAACAAATTCAAAGTTTATAATGTTAAAAACTTAAATCTAAATAGAAAATTTTATTTTGTCTATCACAAGAGTAGACAGTTGTCACCTTTGTGTGAAACTTTTAAAGATTTTATATTAGAATACATATCAACTGTTTCTCTTTAAGTATTTAAGCAACTTAATTTAAAGGAAATGTGATTTTCCAAAAAAAATCAGGCTATAGCCTGATTTTTTTATGCATTATAAAATGCTTTATATCCTTTATAAGTCATGTAAACATCTGCCTTACTTACAGCTTCATAAGGAGCATGCATACTAAGTACTGGAACCCCACAGTCAACTACTTCCATACCATAATTAGCTAAAATGTAGGCAATAGTTCCTCCGCCTCCTTGGTCAACCTTTCCCAATTCAGCAGTCTGCCACATAACATTAGCCATATTAAATATTCTTCTAATATCTCCTATATACTCAGCATTTGCATCATTAGAACCACCTTTGCCTCTTGAACCAGTATACTTAACTAGCGCAATACCTTTGCCTAAATATGCACTATTTCTTTTTTCAAATGCATCTGCATAATTTGGATCATATCCAGCAGCTACATCTGAAGATAGCACTCTTGAATTAGCCAGTGCTCTTCTAATTTTTAAATTGTTAGCATTTTCGTCTAAAAGATATACTATTTCTGCAACAGTATCTTCAAAGAATCTAGAATGCATTCCTGTATTCCCTACACTTCCTATTTCTTCTTTGTCTACAAATAACCCTACAGCAGTTCTTTCAGGATTTTCAACTTCTAAAACTGCTCGTAGACAAGTGTATGCACATACCCTGTCATCATGACCATAGGACAATACAAGGCCTCTATCTATACCTAAATCTTTTGATTTACCTGCTGGTACAGCTTCGATTTCAGCTGTAGTGAAATCTTCCTCTGTTATACCATATTTATCATTTAATATCTTCAAAACATTCAACTTTACTTTTGAATCTATATCATCTGATTTATAAGGTATACTACCTATAATAATGTTTAAACCCTCTCCTGCTATTGCCTCATCTAATTTTTTACTTCCTTGTTCTTTTGCCAAATGTGGCAACAAATCAGATATAAAGAATACAGGATCACTTTCGTCTTCTCCAATGACAATATCCACTTTTTCTCCATTATTTTTGATAATTACTCCATGTAATGCAAGTGGCAATGAAACCCATTGGTACTTTCTTATCCCACCATAATAATGAGTTTTTAAATATGCCATATCTGAATCCTCATATAGTGGATTTTGTTTTAAATCTAATCTTGGAGAATCTATATGAGAGCCTACTATATTCATTCCACCAGATATATCTTCTTTCCCAATTACAAACAATGCAACTCCTTTATTTTTATTGTTTGCATATACTTTCATTCCTGATATCAATTTCCCATTTGAATTCATTATTTCTTCTAGAGATTTAAATCCTTTTGCTTCAGCTCTCCTTATGATATCTTTTGTTGCTTCTCTTTCGGTCTTCCCATCGTCTAAAAATTTTTTATAATCTTCATTTACTTCAAATAATTCTTTTTCTTTCTCATCTGATAGTGCACTCCATACATTTTTAAATTCAAATGTCAAATCTTCTTTTAATTGTTTTGCATCTTTTTTGTTTGTCATTTCATTACCTCCATCTATATGGTTTTAATATTATTTTTATAAGCAAAAATGGCAGCTTGTATCCTGTCACTAACATCAATTTTTTTAAAGATATTAGATACATGATTCTTAACTGTCTTTTCGCTGATAAATAACCTCTCTGCAATTTCCCTATTATTTAGGCCTTCAGCTATTAGCGTTAATACTTCATATTCTCTTTTAGTCAAAGCTTGAACTTTCCTATAATCTCTACTTCCATCAGCTTCTTCAGAATTTAATTCTTCTACTAAAATTGAAGCAACACTAGGTTGTATATAAGTTTTGCCACTTTTCACATCCCTAATTGCTTTGATTAGACTATCTGCATCTGAATCTTTTAATACATATCCATTAGCCCCCATCTTCATGGTTTCTAGTAAATATTCTCTGTCATCATGAATTGTAAGCATTATAATTTTTGAATTTGTTCCTAAGTCTTTAAGTCGTCTTAGTGCGTCTATGCCATTAGCTTTAGGCATATTTATATCTAAAAGTATAACATCCGGTTTATAGGCCAATGCTTTTTCAACAGTTTCTTCCCCATCTCCAGCTTGACTTATGACATCAATGTCATCTTCAAGTTCTAATATCTGCTTTAATCCCTCTCTTAAAAGTACATGATCATCTGCTATCATAACTGTAATATTATTCTCCTTCATGAACATTTTCCTCCTCACTTAATGGTATAGAGAGATATACTTTGGTCCCCATGCCTGGAGATGATGTTATCTTGAACTTTCCATTTAAGAGTTCTGCCCTTTCTTTCATACTTATTAGTCCAAAACCACCGGAATGTAAATCTCTATCAATTGGATTTTTTGAAATATCAAATCCATCTCCATCGTCATCTACTATTAAATTTAACCTAGTTAAGGTCTTCTCTATCCTTATATCTACATTTTTAGCATGAGAATGTTTTTCAATATTGTTGAGAGATTCTTGCATTATTCTAAAAACAGCAATTTTTATCACTGATTCAACATTGTTCATATCCCCTAATGTATTCAAGTTCACATGAATTTCATTTTCCTTTTCAAAATTATAAATATATCTTTCCAAAGTAGGTACTAATCCTAAATCATCTAAAGACATAGGTCTTAGGTCATAAATGATTTTTCTTATACTCTTCAAATTTCCCTTTGCTATGTCTTTTAAATTGACCAATTCATGTTTAGCTCTATCTTTGTCAGAATCTATAAGTCTTTCACAGAGTTCAGCTTTAACTAAAATATTGGCCATTGACTGAGCTGGTCCATCATGAATATCTCTTGCCAGACGTTGTCTCTCTTCTTCTTGAGCTTCTATTATTTTAATCCCCAGGTATTGTTTTTTGCTCAAATCATCTACAGCAAGTAAAATATCGTCTAAATTACCTTTTAAATATTCTATAGCAACTCCTACTTGCTTATTAATCTTTTCTGCTTTTTCTAAAACTACCAACGACTCTTTATATCTTATTTCTAACTCTTTTCTTTTTTCAATGAGTGTTCTCTCTTCTTCTCGTTTTAGCGTAAGCAATACTCTTAAGTCATTAGCCTTTTCATAAGCCTTCCTTATGGCTTCTTCATTATAAATCTGAAAATTCTTACTTACAGTTGCTAGTTTCATTCTGCTTTTCCTGTCTTCTAAATCTAGATTATCAACTTCATCAACAACTTCATTGACCCTTATTTTAACTTTTTCTAATTCTTCTTCTATGTTTTTACACTCTCTTCTAGCATGCTCTGTTATTTCAAAAATTTCTTCCCTATTTTTTTCTATAGTATCTATGGTTTCATTAAGTATTTGATTTATTCTCTTAACATCCAAGACAGAATCACTCATGTTTTTACACCTCTAATTCTACAATTCCATTTGAGCTAATTCATTTTTTTCCTCGTCACTTAAAACCTTCTCAAGATCTATTAATATGAGTAGCCTTTTTTCATCTAATTTTCCCACACCTGTAATATACCTTCTATCTACACTCGAAATAATGTCTGGAGCAGGATCTATATCTTCATCATCTAATCTTACAGTCTGTGAAGCTTCATCTACAACAAATCCAACCTGCTTATCCTTTAAATTTATAATGATTATTCTTGTGTCATTAGTCACTCCATTGTCTTCTAAATTAAATCTTTTTTCCAAATTAACTATAGGTATTACTTTTCCTCTAAAATTTATTATACCTTCTATAAAGTCAGGAGTGTTTGGAACTTTTACAGACTCTTGATATGGACCAATTTCTTTGACATTCATTATATCTATGCCATACTCTTCTTTGCCTAGTTTGAATACCACATATTGCTGTTCTGCCATTTTTCATCCCCCTTTATTCAGTTATGTATAAGTAGAAATATACTTTTCTACTTATATTTCTACATAATTATCTAAATTCCTCTTTTTTTGAAAAAGAGCACACTTTTGTGTGCAAAGCGTGCTCATTCCCTTACAATTATACCTTTTTTTATAACTTTTTCAACATGATTTATACCAAAATGATATATTATATAATTTAGATTTGGAGAATCAAATATGACAATATCTGCTTGCTTTCCTTTCTCTATGCTACCTATTTTCTTCTCAAGTCCCAGTGCACAAGCTCCGTTCATTGTTGCCGCAGTTATAACTTCTTCTGGAGTCATCTTCATTATAAGTGAAGCAAAACTCATCACCAATTGCATATTTTCTGTAGGGCAGCTTCCTGGATTATAATCTGTAGAAAGAGATACTGGTATACCTGTTTCTATCATTTTCCTAGCCTTTGCAAAATTGCCTGTCTGCAAATTGAAAGATGTTGCTGGCAATAAATTGGCTATAACTCTACTTTCAGCCATTTTTTTCATTCCTTCATCGCTAGCAGCTACAAGATGATCTGCAGTTATACAACCTGCTTCTGCAGCTAATTCCGCACCACCTAGTGGCTTTATTTCATCTGCATGAATCTTAGGAATTAGATCATATTTTTTACCTGCATTTAAAATCTTTCTCGACTGTTCTACACTGAAAACACCTTCTTCGCAAAATACATCACAGAATTTTGCCAAATGTCTATTACTTACTTCAGGAATCATTTCTTTTATCAACTTATCTACAAATTCATTTGAATTTTCTTTATACTTTTCTGGTATTGCATGAGCCCCTAAAAAAGTAGAAATTATATCTATAGGATGATCTTCGTTTAATTTTTTTGCTACCTCTAATTGTTTCAATTCAGTATCAAAATCATCTATTCCATATCCACTCTTTGCCTCAACAGTTGTAACTCCATAAGAAAGCATGATATCTAAACTTTTTTTTGCTTTGTCATAAAGTTCTTCAAAACTTGCTTCTTTAGTAGCCTTAACAGTACTGTGTATTCCCCCACCCATTTTTAGTATATCCAAGTATCCCATTCCATTTAGCTTCATAGCCAGTTCATTTTCTCTTGAGCCTCCATGAACTAAATGAGTATGAGAATCCACAAGCCCTGGGGTTACAGTTTTTCCACTTCCATCAATGAATATGGTTTCTTCACCTACCTCTATGTGGGATGGAAGTTTTCCATTCCCCACATAGATAATTTCATCCTCATTTATAGCTACAATACCATTTTGGATTAGACCAATATTTCTCATTTCTTCTTTAACCCTAGGTCTATTTGGACCTTCCATGGTTATTAAATTGGAAATATTTTTTATAACTATAGTAGCTTTCATTTCATCACCTTATTCAAATATTCTATTTTCTAATATTTGTCCATAATCAAAATTTTCAACTTTTAAATAGTAATCTGCACAATCAATAAGTGCATTCATAGGTACAAGTCCTATTACTTCACTTCCTATGACATTTACACCATATCTATTTGCTTCTCTTTCAATCATATCAAATACTCTATATAGTGGTGTCTTTGTATAATCTACCATATTCATTGACACCTGTACAATATCTCTTTCTTTTATCTCTATGCCTAAAGCCTTGCAATACTTTAATCCTCCACTACTTGCTCTTACAGCTTTAGCTATTTTTTTAGCAACCGTTATATCATTTGTACCCAAATTCACATTAAAAGCAACTAGTGGCATTCTAGCTCCTACTGCTGTCACACCAGATTTAATATTTAGCTCATCTGGACCAAAGTCTGGTTTCCACATTTCTTTTTTTA
Source organism: Sporanaerobacter acetigenes DSM 13106 (assembly GCF_900130025.1). Lineage (NCBI taxonomy): Bacteria > Bacillati > Bacillota > Tissierellia > Tissierellales > Sporanaerobacteraceae > Sporanaerobacter > Sporanaerobacter acetigenes. Next base: position 7,156 of record NZ_FQXR01000012.1, read on the forward strand.
ATTTTTCAGCCATTCCTTCATATTGGCCTTTTCTAATTTCTGCTAAATTTTCTCTATGAGAAGCTGTAGCAGATTTTTCATATAGAAATACAGGTATATTTAACTCTTCACCTATTCTCTTTGCCAATTTTCTAGATAGTTCTATAGCTTCTTCCATAGTCACATCAGATATAGGAATCAAAGGTATAACATCAGTTGCACCCATTCTTGGATGTTCTCCTGTATGCTTTGTCATATCAATTAGTTCAGAGGCTCTTTTACATGCATTGAATGTAGCTTCAAGTACATTTTCTGGTTCTCCAATAAAAGTAACTACTGTACGATTGTGGTCTTTGTCCGAGGAATAATCAAGTAGCTTCACATCTTCTACTTTTCTTACTTCATCTAATATTTTTTCAATCAATTCTTTATTTCTACCTTCACTAAAATTTGGAACACATTCGATAAGTCTAGCCATTGAATCTCCTCCTAAAAAATTTATTTGTTGTATTTTTCATAAGTATCATCAACTAATTTTTTCACAAGTTCTTCATTTGCTACATAAGGAATAGTTATATGATCTGTTTTTTCATGTTTTTCATTATATTCAATACAAGTTTTTATTGAATTTTCATTTCTAGCCCAAGATCTTCTTGCTACTCCTCCCATGACATCCCAAGGCATAGCAGTACTAATAATTTGGTCAACTCTTTCACTTCCATCAAGTACTAGTCCAAATCCTCCATTGATAGATTTTCCTATACCTACTCCACCACCATTGTGTAGAGCAATCAAGCTCATTCCCCTTGCAGCATTCCCTGCATAGCAATGAGTAGCCATATCTGCCATTATATTGCTTCCATCTTTTATATTTGCAGTTTCTCTAAATGGTGAATCTGTTCCACCTGTATCATGATGGTCTCTTCCTATCATTACAGGACCTATTTCTCCATTTCTAACCATTTCATTAAATTTAAGAGCTATGTCTCTTCTACCTAATGCATCTTGATAAAGTATTCTTGCTTGAGTTCCTACAACTAAAGCATGTTCTTCTGCATCTCTTATCCAAATATAGTTGTCTCTGTCTTGTCCACGTCTATTTGGATCTATGCACTCCATTGCAGCCTTATCAGTTTTTATCAAATCCTCATGTTTTCCACTTAAACATACCCATCTAAATGGCCCATATCCATAGTCAAATAGCATTGGTCCCATTATATCTTCTACATAAGATGGGAATATAAATCCTTCGCTTTCATCAACTCCATTTTTAGCTATTTCTTTAGCGCCTGCATCAAATACTGCTTTCATAAAACTATTTCCATAGTCAAAGAAATAAGTTCCTCTATCAACTAATTTTTTTATCAATTCAAAATGATGTCTCAAAGACTTATCTACAAGTTCAACAAATTGTTCTTTATCTGTCTTTAACATTTCTGTTCTCTCATCAAAAGTCAAACTTTGAGGACAATATCCTCCATCATAAGGTGCATGACAAGAAGTTTGGTCTGATAGAAGATCTATTTTTATATCTTTTTTAACTACATATTCAAGTAAATCTACAATATTTCCATGATAAGCTATAGCTATAGCTTCCTTTTTCTCTATATATTCATTAGCTATATTAAATATTTCATCTAAATCGTCTGAACACTTATCTATCCAACCTTGATCCAATCTAGTTTTTATCCTTGAATAGTCAACTTCAGCTATTATCCCTACACCATTAGCTATTTCTATGGCTTTCCCTTGAGCTCCACTCATTCCTCCCAATCCCGAACTTACAAATATATGTCCTCTTAAATCTCCATCTTCTGGAATTCCAAGTTTCAATCTACCTGCATTTAAAATGGTATTATATGTCCCATGAACTATACCTTGAGGCCCTATATACATCCAACCACCAGCAGTCATCTGACCATAGTTGGCAAATCCCATGGCTTGAGCTTTTATCCAATGTTCTTGATCATCAAACATACCAACCATTAATGCATTTGTTATGATAACTCTTGGACTGTGTTTGAAAGATTTAAATAGTCCTACAGGATGCCCTGATGCAACTACAAGAGTTTGCTCATCTGTCAATTCTTCAAGATATTTTTTTAAGAGTCTATATTGCATCCAGTTTTGACATACCTGACCTGTTTCCCCATAAGTTACAAGTTCATAAGGATACAATGCTACGTCAAAATCTAAATTGTTGTCTATCATTACTTGAAAAGCTTTTCCTTCAATGCAATTACCTTTGTACTCATCTATGGGTTTCCCTTTGATTTGTCCTTCAGGTCTAAATCTATATCCATAGATTCTTCCACGAGTATATAGCTCTTCTAGAAACTCCGGAGCTAATTTTTCATGTAATTCTTCTGGAACATATCTTAATGCATTCTTTAGTGCTATTTCAGTTTCTCTTTGCGTTAAGTTAAATTCTCTCTTTGGTGCTCTCCTTAGGCCTTCAACAAATTTAGGCATTGGAGGCAATTCATTATCCAACTTAATTGTCATAGCTTTTGAAATGTCAATATTATTTACCATAAAAACTCCTCCTTTTTTAATATAATGAACCTATTTGTTTTTCAATTTCCTCTAAAATAACATTTGATTTTATTAGCTCTTCACATTTATTTATTTCCTTATACATTATTATATCATCTTCTATCTTTTCTGTATGATCTCTAACTATATTATATGCAATACTACTTCCCTTTCCTAATCCTTTATTCCCTCTTAAATCTATAGCTTGACAGGATGCTAAAAGTTCCATAGCTAATACTTTTCTTGCATTGTCTAATATAGCTCTTGCTTTTCTTGCAGCGATAGTTCCCATAGAAACATGGTCTTCTTGGTTTGCTGATGATGGTATAGAGTCAACACTAGCAGGATGAGCCAATACCTTATTTTCAGAAACTAGTGCAGCTGCTGCATATTGCACAATCATAAATCCTGAGTTTAATCCACCTTTTTCAACTAAAAATGCTGGCAATCCACTAAGCGCTGGATTTACTAGTCTTTCTATTCTTCTCTCAGAAACATTTGCAAGCTCTGCCAATGCAATACCTAGAAAATCAAAACTTAATGCCATTGGCTGCCCATGAAAATTTCCACCTGATATTGCTTCTTCTTCGTTAAATATCAATGGATTGTCAGTTGCAGAATTTATTTCAATATTTACTTTTTCCTTTACATATTCTATCGCATCTTTACTAGCTCCATGAATTTGTGGCAAACATCTCAAAGAATAGGCATCTTGAACTCTTAGTTCTCCCTGCACTGTAGTCATATTGCTTCCATCAAGAAGTTTTAACAAGTTTCTAGCTGTATTTATTTGACCACTATGAGGTCTTACTTGATGTACTTTTTCATCATAGGCAGTCACTATCCCATTTAGTGCTTCACTGGTCAAAGCAGAGGACACATCTGCCATCTTAGCTAAATTTATACTATCATATACTGCCAATGCACCTATAGAAGTCATAACTTGAGTTCCATTGATTAAAGCCAAACCTTCTTTAGATGTAAGTTCCACCATAGGTATATCTGCCAATTCCATAGCTTTTTTCCCAGGCATTCTTTCTCCGCCAAAGTATGCTTCTCCTTCTCCTATCATCACCAATACCATATGAGCTAATGGTGCTAAATCTCCACTTGCTCCAAGAGAACCTTTTTCCGGTATAACAGGATGAACATTTTTGTTTAACATGTCTATCAATGTATTTAGTGTTGAAAGCCTAATTCCCGAATATCCCTTAGCCAATGCATTGGCTCTAAGTAGCATTATTCCTCTAACTATTTCTTCATCTAAAGGCTCCCCAACTCCACAAGAATGGCTGATTATTAAATTTCTTTGCAACTCTTTAGTCTCATCTTTTGATATAAGTACATCACTAAATTTCCCAAATCCTGTTGTAATCCCATACACTACTTTTTCTTCATCTACAAATTTTTCTACAATACTTCTCGACTTTTCTACTTTTTCAACTGCTTCGTTTGACAATTCTACCTTATAATTTTTTCTCACTACACTGATAAATTCTTCAAGAGTCAATTTGTTCCCATCAATTATAACTTTGTTCATTTTTTTCTCCTCCATTTTTATTTATTCTTTAAATTTTTACAAAATCCTTTAATAAAATAAAATATAAATTTAATTATATTTCATTTGTATGGTGCATTACTTAACTAAAGTGCATAAAAAGACCACAGACTTATCTGTGGTCAATTTTTTTTAAATTATATGTTTTTATTGGAGTATAAACTCTTTTTTTCATGATTTCTTCACTCTTCATCAATGTTATTTTTTTCAGTGTAAAATCATAATTCAAATCTTCACTTATAATATCTTTTATTTTAGAAAAATCTTTATTTAAAACTACTCTTCTTCCCAAAGTTATATGTGGCTTAAAAGCTCTATTTTCTTTCTGAAACCCTAAATAATACATTTCATTTTCTATTTCTTCATACAATGCATTTACTTTATCAAGATCTCCTTTTGTTCCAAGCCACAACACTCTTAAATCTCTTTCGCCTTTGAAATAACCCAGATCGCTAAATGTTAAATTTATAGGACTGTGGTTTTTACAAGTTTTTTCGAGAACTTTATCTATATCTATAGTCGAATTTTCATCTATTTCTCCAAGAAATTTTAAAGTAAGATGAAAATTGTCTTCATGAGTCCAAGTTCCTTTTAATGAATTCTCTTTTATTTTATTTTGTATATTCACTAAATTTTCTTTAAGTTCATCTTCAAATTCTAAAGCTATAAAACTTCTCATACAACTCACCATCAAATTTATTTTTAAATAAATAATATCATTAAAATAGACAATCCAAAATCAATTGCACCTACTATAGTAAATATTTTCCACAATAAATTTAATATTTCTTTTCTTCTTTTGTATTCTTTGTCCTTGTTCATACTAGAAACAACCCCTGCGTCTTTGTGACTATGCTTAATCTCTTCTACTTCTTCTTTGTCGACAGGTTTACTAATATAGTTTTTAGTAAAAGACCATGAAGTTATTTCAAACATTACTCCTACTGAAAGATATACAATTCCCACTACAAAAAAGTTATTACTCATTCTTTCTACAAATTTCAATTCTGGATTTTTAACTAAGGATAAAACAATTACAACTGCAATACTTATCAAAAAAAGTGTAAATCCAGGTTTTAGTTTTTTAATATTCAGCTTTTTCACAACTTCCCCTCTTCACTATTTGAAATGGTAATCTTATTTGTGTTTTATCAATTTTTTCTCCTTTTAATTCTTTGATTATCCTTCTAATAGCTACAGCACCCATATCATAATGAGGTTCCTTGATTGTAGTAAGTTTAGGTCTAAATACCGATGCTATTTTTATATCTCCATATCCTGTCACAGATATATCCTGTGGAACTCTTATATTGTTGTCATATAAAAAGTTTATAAGTCCAATTGCCAATTCATCATGGCTACAAAAAACTGCCGATACATCATATTCATCTATAAATTTAAGTATATCTCTTCCAATCTCATAGCCTTCTTCTATAGTATATCCATTAGCACAGACAAGTATTTCATCGCCTTCACCAAACTCTTCTATAGCCTTTTTATATCCTGCCATCTTTAAGTTTTCTACTGAACAATCATTTTCATTCTTTACAGAAACACAAGCTATATTTTTATGTCCTAAACTTATCAAATAATTTGTCATTTCATAGGAAGCATCAAAATCGTCTATAGAAACAGTAGGAAAATCATTGATATGATAATACCTATTCAAATATACAAAAGGAATTTTTGAATTCTCTATTTGCTCTTTTATTCCCTCGTTCATAATTTCAGATATAAGTATTATCCCTTCTACTTGTTTCCTATTTAATAACTGAATAAATCTTAGTTCTGTATTTTTGTCGCCATAGCTACTACATAGTAGAATATCATAATTATACATTCTTCCTACTTCTTCAATTCCTCTAACCATTTGAGCCACATAAGAATTTCCAATATCCGATACTATAACTCCAATTAAATATGATTTTTTAGTAACCAAAGTTCTAGCTACCTCATTGGGTTTGTATCCTAGTTCCTCAATGGCAGCTAGTACTTTCTCCTTGACTTCAGAACTTACTGGCTTTGAGTCATTTATAACTCTTGACACTGTAGAAATAGATACTCCTGCTAGCTTTGCAACATCTTTTATTGTTGCTGACATTTTTATCCTCCTCATATCAAATACATGATTTTCTATATTATATCACACTTCTATTTTCTTCCGCAAGAAAAATACTGTGATTTAGATTAAATCACAGTAGAAAAAACTTCACATATAGTGTTTACTAAATTATAGTTGTTATAATCAAATTCTTTTTCCTTTAATGGCACGGTTAAATAAACTATTCCCTTAGCAACTTCTTTAACTACGAGTGGTGTAACTATAGTTGATTGCCAATTTGGAGTACCTGATATTACATCAATATCTTTTATATTTTCCCAATCAATTAAAAACTCTCCTTTTTTATTTTTGACTGCTTTTTCTACGATTTTTTTGTTGTATTTAGGAGGTTTTATCCAATCTGATGCAAATCTCTTTCTAGCAAATATTTTATCCACCTTACCCGAAGTATTCATTAGCATCAATATGCTGTATTCTGCATCAACTGTTTCAATAATTCGCCCTAAAAATTCATATATTTTCTCTGCTGTAGTCATATTCTTCTTCAATAAATCAACAACATCCATTATGGCAAGTACATTCCTTTGATCTTGAACAGTATTGCCAGAAATAATTCCCGCAAGTCTATCTCCTCTATTGAGATTGCTTGCTATATTAGAATCCCACAATACAACTCTATTTCTGCCTTTCTCTTTTGCACAATAAAGTGCCTGATCTGCCTTTTCAATTAGTTCTTCTTTATATTTACTATGCTCTGAATATAGTGAAATCCCAATACTTATAGTTAGAGGATAATCCATATTTGCTACTTTTAATTCTTCTATTTTACCTCTGATTTTTTCTCCTATCTCTTTTGCTTCTTTTTCTTCAGTATTTGGCAATACTATTATAAATTCTTCTCCTCCATATCTGGCAACAATATCCGTTGAGCGAGTATTTTCAAGAAGTGTTTTACCTATCAAACTTAGTACTTCGTCTCCCTTTCTATGTCCATAAGTATCATTGATAGTTTTAAATTTATCTATATCAAGCATTAATAGAGAAAATTTTCCATTGTTTTTCTTTGATATATATAAAATTTCTCTGAACAATGTGTCAAAATGCTTTCTTGTATATATGCCTGTCATCTTATCTATGGTAGATAGAGTTTTAAGATTGTAATTTTCTATATTTAAAAAAGCTAAATGAGAAAGAGATTTTACCAATTTAAACCTTTCAAAATCAAATCTATTAAATAATCTGTCTGTTTCTAAATATATATATCCTACAATTTTATCTTCCATAATAAAAGTTTTTCTTCTTCTCTCATCTAAATTTTCTTTAATGTCTTTTCCCTTTCTGACTATAGGCATACATATCAATGCTTTAGTATCCATAGACAAAAGAGCTTCAAACACATTATTTTTATTGTATCCAAAGGTGTTTTTTACAACTAAACCATCCCTTCTTTTTTCTACAAGATTTATTATACTCTCATTGACCATAGAAATATTTTCATCTTTTAGCCTAGCAATGACCTCAAATCCATCATTTTCTTCATCACATAAAAATATAACTCCTTTTTGTGCAACAGTTTCCTTAGCCAAATACTTCAATATCACATCTAAATTGTGCTTATAATTATCATCAAATTTCATAATGAGATCATTTACATTATTTACATCTTTTATATAGTTATTTGAAAAACTATCACCAACAATCTTCGAAAAATCTTCGTCTCCTATTAAATCAAACAATGTCTTAAAATCAAAATAGTTTTCTATATCAGTTTTCCCTGAAGCTATATCAGCTGTATAGACGCAATGAACTTCTATGCCAAATATTTCTTTGAAAATTTTATTTATTTCATGCTTTATTTCATCACCTTGATGACTTTCTATATAACTCATTTGAAAATTTTTATCTGGTATTTTCTTAACTAATCTATACATTATATCTAAAGATTCCAAATAGTAATTTATAGCTTTATAGCATTCTCCTTTTGAATAGCTCTTTCTCCCAATAACATAGTTCATAAATAAATTAAGTTCGGGAAAATCCATATCTTTGATTTTACTTTCAATTTCCATAAGATATAAAACACCATTTTCTTCCATGCTAAACATTATAAACTTTTGAATATTGTTTAAAACATCTGAATAAGGAATATCTGATATATTTCCTATTTCATCTAAAATTTCATAAGCATATTCTTTTTTTCCATATATAATCGATATAGCTGCAAATTCAGTTAAAATTTTTACTCTATCTCTATTTATATTTATTTCTTTATATTTATTTCTTATTTCCTCAATTCTAGCTTTGTCAAATATTTTATCTTTTAAACAATTTATAATTATAATTCTAGCTTTTGATTTCAAATAGTAATTTAAACTGAAATCTTTAAATTCCCTCATATTTTGTTCATAATATTTTTGTGCTCTATCCCATTGCCCAAATTTAAAATAAAAGTTTCCTAAAAAAATATAGTACTGATTTACTATTTCTTTTGCAAAAGAAAGGTTTTTCTCAAATTCTCCCTTTAAAAAGTTATAACAATTAAATGCACTATCATACTCTCCAGTAAATAAATATATTTCTCCCAAATTTACATTGGTTAAAAAAATCATACTTCGATCTTCCATATCAATAGCTATATTTCTCGATTTTTCTATATAATCTCTTGCCTTCCCGTATTCATGATTCTTTATGCATGTTTCACCTGTATTGTTTAAAATAACCAATTCCATTTCCCAATATCCATATTTTGTACATATATCTAAAGCCCTGTCATAATATCCTATTCCCTTTTCATCATCTCCATAATAATCAAGACAGATAGTGCCCATATTATTTAGAGGTTTAGTCATTTCTATATAGTTTTTTGTATTTTGAAAAACTTCTATACTCTTTTTAAAAGATTCGCTGGCCAATTCTACATTTCCATTGTAATAGTGTATAATCCCTATTTGATTATAGATATATCCTAAATTTTGTTCCCTTTCTTCAGTTAAAGCTAATTCTAGTGCTTGATTTGCCTCATCTAATGCTAAATCTAAATTATCTTTTAAAGCATACAATTTTGACAAAAGCACTCTTGAATGTAAAATTCCTCCAACATAATTTATAGCATATGCAATTTTTTCAGCTTCCAAGCCCACTTTAAACGCATCTTCTACTTCATTTCTTCTATAATATATATCTCCCATATAATTTTTGCCTTTAACAATATACCTCTTTTGATTAAATTCAATAGCTTCATTTAATATTTCTTTATACACTCCCAAGGCCTTCTCATTTTCTCCTCGTAAGGTGAACAATTTTCCCATATTTTCCAGAACTTCTAGTCTTAATTCACTTCTCTTATCTTTTAGCAATTCATTAGCTTTTTCCCAAAGAGAAAGAGCTTCTGCACTCAATATGAATTGGACTTTTTTCGCTTGTTTTATTAAATAATCTATGGCTTTGTCAGATTGATTTGACATCTTTAAATGATATATAAGTTCATCTATATTTTCTCTATCCTCGAGACTATATATGTTTTCTAAAACTTCAGATGCTTTTTTGTGAAGATTTATTTTTTCCTCTTCATCCAGTTCATGATAAAGTAATTTTTTAAGTTGCATATTATAGAAAGTGTAGCTATATCCCCAATCTCCGAGTCTTTCATCTAACAATTTCATAGAAACTAACTTTTCTATCATATTGTTCAATTCATTTGCTTCAACATTAAGCATTTGAAGAATTACACTTTTAGATACAGGAACATTGAATATTGAAATGATTTTTACAAGTTCTAGTGCCTGATTTTCAAGTAAACTCAATTGTTTTCTTAAAGTTTCATCTAAATCTGATGGCATATATATATCTGAGTAACTAATGCTTATTAAATTCCAATTCCCATTTTCGTTTATACACAATTCTCCTACAGCAAATAAATCCTGTAGTATAAGCTCAATGTATCTAGGATTACCTAAAGTTTCCTTTAGAATTGCCGTAGAAAAATTCAAAGGCCTAAAATTCATTCCCAATATATGCTGTACCATATCTCCAATTTCATAAAGCCCTAATTTAGGTAGCTTTATGCTTTTTGTATTTCTTCTTAATTTCCAATCTGAAACTAATGTGTTTATACTGCTTTTTTCTAATTTATCTTCATTATACGATACGATAAATAGCAGAGGAACTCCATCTATATTTTGTAATACATAATTTGTCAGTCTCAAAGTATCTTCATCTACATTGTGAATATTATCAACAATTATATATATTGGTTTTTCTTTTGCCAAATCTTTAAGAAAACTCGCTATTCTATCATATAATCTCAACTTTTCTTTTTCATCAGGTAAGCTTGCAGATGGGACTATATCTTCTATGAATCTCAATTCTGGTATTATTTTTATAAGTTCAGATCCATATTTGTCTATTAAATTTTTTGGAGCATATTTTATCATCTGTCGCAATACATTTGATACAGATTTGAGACTTATATTTTCTTTTTCTTTTATATCTATTTGATAAACTTCTCTTCCTTTTAACTCTAATATATACTTTATTTCTTTTAGAAATCTAGTTTTCCCAATACCTTCTTCTCCATCAACTATGAACAAGTTAGTATTATATTTGCTTTCTTCAAAGTCTTTATCAATACCAAGTAATTGCTTTATTTCATTTTCTCTGCCTACTATTTTGGTATTGAAATTTAATACTTCCCTTTCTTCTTTATAGTCAACAGTATAATCAAGAGAAAAATATCTACTAAAATCTGATATCAATTTTTTTAGATTTCCTGTCCTATTAGAAACACTTTTTCTTGTCAAACTTTCTATGGTATTATTTAAAAATGTAATTTGTTTATCATTCAAACTGTGTATATTCTTATGACTGATGTCCTCCAAAAATGTGTTTTTTAAATCTTCTTGAAACAAATACTTTATTATCATTCCCAATGAATAAAAATCCGATTTTTCATCAACAACACCTAATTTTAACAAAACTTCAGACGATATGAAAAATCTATCTATATCACTGTAATCGTTGTCAATAACTTCCTCATTTACGGTTGCTAAAGCTTTAATTTTTATTTGACCATCTTCCAAAATATATATATTTTTAGGAATCAAGTGTTTATATATTATTCCTCTAAAATGTAAGAAATCTAGTACTGTACACAATTGCAATATAATATATAGTTTTTCATCTAAAGATAAATCTTCACGAACATCTTTCAAAGTAGGCTTATCCACACATTCTGTAATACAATAATATTGATTTACCCATATTTTTTCCCTATCTATTGATTTTACAATTTTAAAATTTTCACTTCCCAACAAGTTCTTATGCTTTATATTGGATATATGAATAAATTCATTCATAAAATAATTGATTATATTCATATATTTGTTATAGCTATAGTTGTAAAACTTCAAAAAATGTCTTTTGTCATTATTCCATAAATCAGTAACAAGGTATAAACTTCCACTTAATGATTCAGACATCAATTCTTCAATTTTATATCTATTATCTATTATTTTCATATCTATTCTTCCCCTCATGAATATAACAGTTTTCCCTTTTTTTATACAAACAATATTCATTTTATCCAAGTTTTCTAGTCATCTTTCATAGCACCATAAAGAGATTCCAGTGCTTCTTTTAAAAATTTTTTATCTTCATCTTTAAAACCTTTAAGTTTTCCATCAAGATAAGCTCTTCTCTTGTCTAGTACTTTTTGAACTATTTCATAACCAATTGGTTGAACTTCTACTCTTACTACTCTTTTATCTTTTTCATCTTTCTTTCTGACGACCAATCCACTTTTCTCCATTCTATCTATTAAATCCGTTATAGTGCTACAAGCTAGAGTCATCTTTTGGCTTAACTCACCTATAGTCAAATCTCCTTCACCTATAAGAATTTGAAGAGCAGTAAACTGTGGAACTGTAATATTGAAATCGTTTAGTATTTCTCTACCTTTTTTCCTTATAATATAATCTACTTTTCTTAAATACTTTTCTATCTCCATTACATTTTCACATACTAGTTTATCATCCAAAAAAATCTCCTCCAATATTATTCTTCTATTTTATATATTCTAGTATACTTGAAGAAATCCTTTAATATATCTCAATAAAAAAGAAGAATAAGTGCATTCATTTTCTTTATTTGTATTATATCAATATTTTTCATATATATAAACAAAAAAAGCAGCAAAGCCGCTTTTTTATCTTACGAGTATTCTGAAACTATTTGGGACCACTTCAAAAGTAGCCGGCAATTTTCCACCATATTCTCCGTCTATATCTATAGGCACATCATCTTCAGTATAAATTGTTATCTTTTCAGTCTTAAAATATTCCACACTAGGATGATGAATATGTTCCCCACTAAATATATTGATAAATATACTCATCAAATCTTGAACATCACATTTTTTTATAATAATACTATCTAACAAACCATCTGAAACATTAGCTTTTGGAGCTAGTTTCTTAAATCCTCCTATAGAAGAGCTATTAGAAATCAAGAAAAGTAGCATATCTTCTGTACTTGTATATTCCTTGCTTTCAAACTTCACACTTATAGGTTTAAATTTTTGTTTTGGTATTTCTTTTATTCCTTCTATATAGTAGGCCATTCTGCCCAATATAGCTTTTGTCTCTGGCAAAACCTGATATCCTACATTTGTCAAGAGTCCACTAGCTGCAACATTGACAAAGTATTCATCCTTAATTCTACCTAAATCCACATCTAAAGTATTGCCATTTCTTATCATCTCATAGAATTCTCCACTAGTCCTTGGCAAATCTAAATAATTGGCAAAGTCATTTACTGTTCCAGCTGCCAATATAGCAACTGGTATTTTTCTTCCACCTAAAACAATTCCTTTTGCCACTTCATTTACCGTGCCATCCCCACCACAAGCTACAATTAAATCCCAATCCTCACTACAGCATTTAATAGTTTCATACATGGCATCATTTTTTTCTTTAGTTAAAAACTTGCTTACTGTATATCCGTCATCAATAAGTTGTTTACATATTGCATCTATTCTTCGTTGTATTATCTGTCTTCCTGAAGATGGATTTAAAATTATCTTCACTTTCTTCATCTGTATCAGCCTTTCTCAATGAATTAAATTCCATAAAAAACCTTTCTTCCTGCATCTGGTCGATTAGTTATGATACTGGAAACACCTATGTTTTTCATTAATATCATATCACTTTCCCTATCTACTGTAAACGGATTGACCATGACGTCATTTTGAATACATTCTTTTACAACTTCATCATTAATAGTCATAAATAATGGATGAATAGCATCAGATCCTATACTCTTTGCATATTTCCATGGTGATACCATTCCAGCAATATATAGTATACCCGTTTTGATTTTAGACTCCAATTTTTTTACAGCCACAAGACTATAGTGATTAAAAGAAGAAATGATTACTTTTTCCTCTAGTCTATAAGCCCTAATTGCGTTGACTACATCTAATTCTAAATCTTCATAAAATATTGGCCCATTTTTTAATTCTATATTTAATAGTATGTTTTCCATTTTTACCAATTCCAATACTTCTTCAAGCAATGGAATTCTTTCATTTGCAAAACTTTCATTAAACCAGCTTCCTGCATCTAAAAGTTTAAGTTCTTCTACTGTTAAGTCTTTTATATATCCTTTCCCATTAGTTGTCCTATCAACTTTTTCATCATGACATACAACTAAATGACCATCCTTACTTTTATGGACATCAATCTCTATTCCATCTGCTTCCATCTCAATAGCCATTTTGTAAGATGCAAATGTATTTTCTGGAGCATAAGAAGAAGCTCCCCTATGAGCATAAATTAAAGGTCTACTCACACAAATCTCCCCCTATATATTTTTCATTTATATCTATTATACACTTATTACATGTAATACAACATAAAAAAATAGGGAAATTTAATTTCCCTATTTTTTCAATCCAATCTTTTAAGTACTTCTTGAAGTTTACTTGCTTGGTATCCACACTCCTCAGCAAAATCTTTAAATAACATAGCCAATTCTTCATCTTCTACCTTTTTTGAATACATTTCAAAATCTCTAACTGACTCTTGCGTATCCAGGATTTTCTTTTTCAACACTTCCTTTGTATTCATATCCATAGAATCACCTCCAAATACTACTCAATAATATATTTCCTAGTAGAAAGATTTTTATGTATTTATATTTATAAAAGAGGCATTTCCTTTACATATTCTTTATTAAATTTTATAATATATAGCATAGATAAGACAACCCTAAACAAATTCAATAGAGTTGTCCTAAAGGTTATATTTAAAGGGGTTGAGTACTTTGTATTATGATCTTAAACACTTTGGGTCAGAAATACGTAGCATTAGGAATAGTTTAGACCTTACCCAAAATGATGTAAGCAAACTATCAGGTGTACATGTAGATACTTTAAGAAAAATTGAAAAAGGTAAAGTGGTACCTCAACAAGAAACACTAGATTTATTATCTTCTGTATTGAAAACAGATTTAAATAAGCTTCTACTCAACTATAGATTTCATGATTATTATGCTTTTGAAGAATTAAAAAATAGAATAGAGTCTAAAATTGATAGAGATAAGTTTGAAACCTTATCTGTGGAATTAGAAGATTTAAAAACCCTACTTAATAGCACTTCGCACCCATACTTCATTAGTGCAATTAATCAACTTGTACTATTGATCGAATCCATAATATTAAATAAAAAGTATGATAAGCCTAATGAATCGCTGGATAAACTAGTGGATGCTATAAAAATAACTACTCCTAAGTTTTCACTTGATAAATATACATCCTATGTGTATAATTCCATGGAGTTAAGGATTTTAATGAACATAGCCTTGCTAATGAATAAATTAGAATCTACGGGAAAAAGTCTAGAAATTATGGAATTCTGCATGAAATCAGTAGAACCTAATGACAATATCTATCCTAAAATATGTTACAATCTATCTTATACTTATCATAGACTTGCTATGAATGAAAAAGCTTTAGAATACTCTATTTTAGGCATAGATTATTGTAATAAACACAGAGATTATAATGGATTAAATCTTTTATATTTTAGAAAAGGCATTGCTGAATATCTTCTTGGATATGATAGTTATAAAGATTCACTAAAAAAAGCCATAAGTTTTTCTGAAATTTTAAATCAATACGATTTGAGAGATTTGCTCATATTAAATTGTAAGAAATTTTATAATATAGACATTCAATCATAATGAAATATTTTCAGTTTTATAATTGTTCCATTCTATTGCATCATCTTCAGCAGATATAAACATATCATTTTGTTTGATAGGACTAATAATAAATAATGCCATGATGATAGTCATTATAAATAAAAACTTTTTAAACATTATTTATCACCCCTTTCATTATAAAAACTTATCAATCAAATTTGAGTCAAGGTTTGGTCGTTTCGAACCATCCCTGATTTCCCAATCTTTATACAGCCATAAGATAAACTCATGTTTTTGATTAAGGAAATTAAGCTTCGCAGTTTAAACTATTTACTACATTTAAATCAATGATTTCATCCAATATATCCAATATATCTCTGTTGTGAGTAACTATGATGATTATCTTATCTTTCTTTATTTCCTTCAGTATAAATTCTAATTTTTCAATGCTATTTACATCTAGGGCAGATGTTGGTTCATCTAATATGATCATATCAGGATTTTTTAAAAATGTTCTAGCCAAAGATATCTTTAGTTTTTCTCCTCCTGATATGTTGTTTGCAGCTTCATATATGTTTGTATTTAAACCATCTTGAAATTTATTTATGTCTAAATTTAAACTTTTTAGCACTTCTTCAATATCATCATAATTATATATATCTATTCCATAGGTTACATTTTTGCCAATTGTGTCATTAATTAATGCAGGTTCTTGTTCACTAATTCCTATGATTCTTTTTCTAATATGATACATATCTAATTTTTTTAATTCTATTGAATTATAATAGATCTTTCCTTTATAATAATTGTTGAAAAGTCCAAGTATTAAATTTATAAAGGTACTTTTCCCTGTACCATTTTGTCCAATGATTCCATAAATATTGCCTTTTTTAAATGTATAGTTAAAATTATCTATGATATTATTAGTATCATCATATGAAAAACAAACTTCTTTAAGGACTATTGTATCAATACTGTTTATTCTTTTGTCCCCATTTATTTCTTTAGTTTCATTTAATATTTCTTCTAATCTATTGTATGAAACTAGTGCATCTTGATAGGATTTCCCTAAGTTTAAATAATAGCTTATACATCCCATTATCATGGAAAAGTAGCTGATTATTATAGTGAATTGACCTATGGTTAAATTTTCATTTATTATCTCCATTCCTCCAAAGAAAAATATTATTATTTGAGATATTATCATGGTCATAGAATCACTGCTAGAAAAAATATATGATATTCTTGTATATTTTAATAGCGATTCAAACATTGTTGAGAAACTTGTCCTAAGCTGTTTTTGAGATTCTTCAAAAGTGGAGTTCAGTTTAATTAAATTTATATTGTAAAGTTGTTCGTTCATTTTTGAAAAGAACTTGTTTTGCTTTTCTTTCAATTCATATCCAGATTTAAATAATGGTTTTTTGAATATGAAGTATATGGCTAAGTATAAGGGAATGAGGGGTATCAATATCATGGTTAATTTTCTGTTTATTTTAAATGAAATGTAGAATACAATGATAAGGGTCAAAGCCCTAATCAGAATATCTAAAAAATTGCTCAATACAAAAGAAATCAATGTGTTGCTATCTGAATTAATTCTTTGATTTAGATAAGCACTGTCAAGATTTTTAAAGTAGAGTATAGGCATTTTACTTATATGCTCTAATGCTTTAAAGTTCAGTTCGATTGCAGATTTGGTTTGAACTTTTACATAGGAATAACTAACTACAAATGATGAAATGATGTTTATTATTCCCATTAAAAGTATTTTTATGGTGAAATCAATTATGGTTTGCCTGTTTTGAAAGTTCATCAATGAATCTATATAGTTTCCTGTTATATAAGGCAGCCCTATTGATATTATCCATGAAATAATAGAAAATATCAAAAATATGAATAATTGAATTTTATATTTAAATATATATTCTTTAACAAATTTAAATATTTTCATATAAATCAGCTACTTTCTCTAATTTTAGAATGCTAATTATTTCTCAGTTTCTTCTGAATGAATCATATTGATTATTTCTTTCATTACTTTTATATTGTAATCTCCAACATCATCTTTTTCTATTTCTATATCTGGTACTGTTCCCGTCTCAAAATGAGAAGTCCCGTCTTCATTCAACAACATCTCTGTCTCAAATCTTATCATTAATCCACTATTGGAAAGTGTTATAAACATCGGAGTATCTCCTCCTGAACCCTTGGTACTACAACCAACCAATGTAGCAAATCCACTTTGCTTGCAAAACATTGCAAATTCATCTGCTGCTGAAAATACATTTTCATCAATTATCAAAAATATTTTCCCACTAAATCCTATAGGATTCCTACTTGGCAATACACTATTATCAACTTTATCTATTCTATAATATTGGAAGTTTTCTTTTACCTCTTTGGGCATAGAACTATAACATTTCAATTTCTCTATTTTGTTTTCTCGTATATCCGGATGTGCTTTTTCAAAATATTTCATTGAATAATCTCCTCCGCGAACAATACAAATATTTTCGTATTTAACTTCATTAAGTTCTTGATTTAGCAGTGGAGCTATTATTGTTTCTAGCCAATATAAACTAAATCCTCCTCTATTGCCTGAAATGTCTATTATTAAGTATGGATAGTCTTTTACATTTTTCAAGAAACCAATTATTTTATTTTTCTCTTTTTTATATTCTTTATTATTATTGCTAGGATCTAGGCTAAAAGAATCTATTTTCAAATAAGCTATTTTACTTTGCTCAAGTATTTGAGTATATGAATTGTCTTTCAATTGTATCTGTTTTTCATCATAATATTCTGGATATGTTTGTATAAACAATTTGTTCCATCCTTCATATTTTTTTTTAGTATTTTTGAAAAAATATCCATACTGTTCATTTGCTTCTTCATATTCATTTATCACATCTAAATAGGATCTATACTCAAAAGGATCTATTACAACAGTATGTGGATCATGAAGTTTATTCGCCAAAATGCTTCCGATGGAATAAAAAAATTCCATATTGTCTTTAGTCTCTCTTATTTCTTTTTCAAATTCCTCTTTATGAGCTAACCAATCGTATCCATACATTTTTTCAATACTATGAAAATGAGGATAGTTGTCTTTCATGATATCATACATATACCTAAAATCTTCTATTTTTTCTTCCTCTGTCAAATCTTTAAGTTCCCCCATATTGCTTGAAACTAAAACATATACTGCTATTCCTAGTAGAACTATAGCAACAGCCCATATAAGTATTTTTTTGTTGTTTAACATTGTGCCATCTCCTTCATGCAAACTATAATGAAGTCAAACCAAGCATAAATGCAAAGCTTGGTTTGGCTTCATATAATCTATAACTCTATTTTTTTACTTGCTGGCTGTATTTTTACTGGTGAACAAATTTCTGCACCACAGAAATTTGCCTTGCATGCACAAGGTTCAATTCTTGTACATGGAGCTATCAAACTATTATTATTGTAACAATCACAATCTCTAAGAATACACCAGTCATCTTTTCCATATTCATTACCATTTATTAAATATTCCACTTTTATCCCCCTTTCTGTTTTGATGTTTATATCTAGAATGTGCACATCCTATTCCAAAATAAACAAGCATTTATTAAGCTTCAACGGTCTTGTTTTTTCTCAATTCTTCTTTCTTAATAATTGCTGTCTTTTCCAAATATTCTTTTAATACATATTTATATGAACTACATCTATCAACTTTACCATCTATCCTCCTCCTAGGACATCCTCCCATACATATTGGAAGCATCTTGCAATTCATACATTCATTATCTTGGGTTGAATCATAAAGAATATATTTCATATATTTATCTGTATTCACTGAAATATTGTCCATAATATTTCCCACCTTATATTCGACCATTCCTATATCAGACCAGCATTTATATATGTCACCATTAGGATCAATTACTAATGAATTAGTTTTATCTGCACCACAAAAATTAGTTTTCAAATTTGGATATCCGGAAATATTATTTTCTACAAATCCAAGTTTTTTGAGTTTATCACTAAATTCAAAATCTATATTAGAATATTCCTTCATAGTTAAGCATTTACCTGTTGA
The DNA here is from genome assembly GCF_900130025.1 of Sporanaerobacter acetigenes DSM 13106. Lineage (NCBI taxonomy): Bacteria > Bacillati > Bacillota > Tissierellia > Tissierellales > Sporanaerobacteraceae > Sporanaerobacter > Sporanaerobacter acetigenes. The sequence continues at coordinate 26,575 of NZ_FQXR01000012.1, forward strand.
GTAGCAATCATTTATAGGCTCTACATAACCCAAATAGGCATATACTTTATTTTTAAGTCCAAACTTGTCCAATTCTTCTAGTATTTCATCAACTCTTTCAACATTTTCTTTGTCCACATTAATTCTTAAAGATATATCTGGCAAAATATCTACTAATTCCGACATATTCTCTAATATCTTACGAAAAGTTCCTTGTCCACCTTTTAAAGGACGTCTTTTATTATGAATATCTTCTGGTCCATCTAATGTTATCTGCATAAATTCCATATTTAATTTTTTAAGTTCTTCTGCAATTTCCTTATTTAATTTGTATCCATTTGTTACAATAAATGAACTGTACATAATATCTTTTTCTTTACATATATCCATTACTCTTTCAGAAATATCTTTAACAACATCAAATGCCAATAAAGGTTCTCCACCATACCACCCTATATTTATACTTTCTACATATTTTGTTTGCTGTTTTACAAATTCTACTATTTTATCTTGAACATCCTTAGGCATGGTTACATTTTGTCTTTCATTTTTTTCATAGCAATATATACAATCAAAATTGCAATTCATTGTAGGGGCAATAGTCAAACCCAAATGCCTAGTATCAAATTTAGAACTAAGCATGTTGTATTTTAATAATTCAAGCTCATCCAATTCATCATCTATTAAAAATTGTCCTTTCTTTAAATCTTCTATCAATTTTTCATCATCAATAGCAATAGATTTATCAACAAAATTCTGATATTTGATATAGTTCTCTTTTTCAATAAGTGCTAATGCATTAGTTCTTGCATTATATGCTATTAACTTTTCCATATCTTCAGGAAATTCATAGAAAAAATTATATTTTGATGCCTTCATTTTATACCAATCCCCCTCTTATAATATTTTTTTGTTCAAATCAATAAATATAATCTCATTCACTACAAAATACTTATTATTTATAAAGTTTGTTATACAAAGTAAGCATTTTTCATGTAAATTAGCTACTTTCCTTAATTTTAGATTTCCTTTCTCTATCCCCTTTGTCATACTTTTGCCACTTTTCTGTCTACTTAATGGATAATGCTTCCAACTTATTTTTATTGTATATCATAGATAGGACAAGTTCAACCAGATTCGAATCGGGGTTGCATTTCCATTTTTAGCTTTCATTTTCAGAATATTTAACTATAATTAATATATAAAGCAATTTATTTTGAGTGCCAAAACATATAGAGAGGACAAATATGAATTAAGAAAGCATATAGGAGTAGTACTACAAGATGTATTTCTATTTACTGGAACCATAAAGGACAATATAAGACTAGACAATCCAAATATAGATGATGATGAAATTGTAGCAGTTTCTAAATATGTAAATGCTCATCACTTTATCAAAAAGCTTCCAGAACAATATGATGAGGCTGTTATGGAGAGAGGTTCTACATTGTCTTCAGGTGAAAGACAGTTGCTTTTTTTTGCTAGAACATTAGCTTTTAACCCAGATATTTTAATTTTAGATGAAGCTACTTCAAATATAGATACTGAAACTGAAATTTTAATTCAAGATGCACTAGCAAAATTAATTGAGGGAAGATAATAGAAATGGGGAATCATCAAGAATTGTTAGAAAAAGAAGGTATGTACTACGATCTTTATAGACTGCAATACAAAGAAAGTTTTAGCATTTAATCTTTACTTATTACAGATTATAAAGTAGAATATTCTAAGTATGATATATATAAATAGGAGTGTTGCAAATGTATGACTTTCATGTTCACAGCGATTTCTCCATAGATTGCAAATATTCAATGGAGGATATGGTTTTAAGAGCAATAGAAAAAAATATGAAATGTATATGTTTTACTGATCATATTGAACTTGAAGCTACAGAAAGGAATTTGGACATCGTTTTCCATGCTGTTGATTATTTTAAAAAATCTAAACAAGTCAAGTATAAATATTTTAGAAATATAGAAATTTTAACTGGGGTTGAAATAGGTATGCAACCTCATTTAAACAAAAGATATGATGCTTTTATAAATGAAAATCCTTTTGATTATGTACTCATGTCTATCCATTCAGTTGAAAATAAAGACATTTATGTAGATAATTATTTAGAAAATAAAGACCCTTTAGATGGAGTATTAAAATACTATGAAGAAATGCTTAATAGTGTCAATGTTTTTGAAAACTATGATATATTGGGACATATAGATTTGATAGATAGATATTTTGATGACTCAGCATTGATACCTAGGCTTGAAGAATATGAAGAATTGATAGAAAAAATATTTGAAAAAGTCATTTTTTCAGGAAAAGGGATTGAATTAAATACTTCTGGAATTCGATATGGACTTCCCTATTATCATCCTAAAATTGAGCTTTTGAAAATTTATAAAAAATTAGGTGGAGAAATAATAACTATAGGTTCTGATGCTCATAGGCCTGAGGACGTAGGATATAACTACAAGGAAGCGGAAAAATTGTTAAGAGAATTGGGGTTTAAATATATTTTTATTTATAAAGAGAGAAAGAAATTCCCCATCCATATTGCTTAAATATATATTCTATCTATCTCTACTCTCTTGTCATGTTTACAATTAGGGCACTGATATATATGAACGCATTTATAACTAGGTGCCCCATCTACTTTTGCTGCAATATCATCTAATAAATATGGACTATAATCATCTAAATAATTAACCACTGGGCCTTTATCAATCATATTTTTAAAACATATATCGCATGTAACATTTATTTCATATAGACCATTACATACTGGACAAACTAAATCCATATTTGACCTTCTTTCCTACATATTTCTTTAGGGGATAGTATATGTATTTAAATTTTTTTTATACAAAAGCTCCTTAAGGTTTAACCCTAAGGAGCTTTTGTATTCCCGCAATGCCGCCTCCCACCTAATTCAGACCCGCCTCTCACAAGGTGGGTTTCCTGTCAATAACTTTTGGTTTCCTCCTACAAAAGGCATACCATAGATTACTGAACTCAGACTCCCGTCTACACAATGTCGGTTGAATTATTTAGGATACGTACACCGCAGAAACATCTCTATAATTATTATAACTTGTATTTTATTAGACTTCAAGTGCTCATTCAAATTATAGCAAATATTTTATATGATTTTAGTTTAGTTGACTAGTTCATTTACCTCTTCTTCATCCAATACTTCTTTCAAAAGAAGCATTGAAGCTATATTGTTTAAATAATTAATATTTTCATAAACTACTTTTTTGGTTTCTTCATATAGATAATCTATTATGGTTTTAACTCTTTCTATAATCATTGAATTGCTTCCAATGTTTTGTCCTAATATTGCACCGTAATTTACAAGTCCTAATTCTTCATCCATTCCATAAACACTTATCATGTTAAAAGCCATCTCTGTCGCTTTTTGTAAATCATTTGAGGCTCCTGTTGTAATTTTATCCCTGCCGAAAATAATTTCTTCTGCAGCTCTTCCTCCAAGTGCTACCATGATGCTATTTTTTATATCATCCTTAGTTTGATACATCTTGTCAGGAGGAATATTCATGCTAAATCCACCCATACCTTTTGTACTAGGTATAATGCTTACTTTTGTCACTCTATTTTCTTTTGAAACTTTTTTAGCTACTAGAGCATGTCCTCCTTCATGATAAGCAGTGACTTTTTTATCTTCAACTGGGATAGATGTTCTATCCTTCTTTTCTTCTCCAACCAATACAGTATAAAAAGCTTTGCTTATATGAGCCATGTTTATAAAGGAATCATCATTTCTTGCAGCTATCATAGCAGATTCATTCATCAAATTTTCAAGCATTGCTCCACTGAAATAAGAAGTTTGAAAAGCAACCTTTTTCAAATCTACTTCTTCAGATAATGGCTTATTTTCACTATGAAGTTTCAATATCTTGTATCTTGCATTTATATCAGGTAAACCTACTTCTATTTGTCGGTCAAATCTACCAGGTCTTAACAATGCCTCATCCAATGTATCTACTCTATTGGTAGCAGCTACTACAATTGTTCCCTCATTGCTACCAAAACCTGACATCTCAGTCAACAATGCATTTAAAGTTCTATCACCTTCATCATTTCCACCACTTGAAAAGTTTCCTTTTCTCTTTTTGCCTAGTGCGTCAATTTCATCAATAAATATAACACTTTTGCCACATTGTTTTGCTTTATTGAAAAGTGCCCTTATTCTACTAGCACCAAGTCCTGCATAAACTTGAATAAAATCAGACCCTGATACTGAAAAAAATGGCACATTAGCTTCTCCTGCCAAAGCTTTAGCAAGAAGAGTCTTACCGGTTCCCGGAGGCCCATATAGTAAAACTCCTCTAGGTATTCTAGCTCCATATCTATTGTATTTTTCAGGATTTTGAATAAAGTCTACTAATTCTTTTAATGATTCTTTTGCTTCTTCATTTCCAGCCACATCTTCAAAAGAAGTTATAGTGCTATCTGACTTTTTGCCTTCTATATCAGATAAAAAAGCCATCTCTTTTTGAGCTTGTTTATTCATATTATTATTTAAAAAATATCCAACAATCCCTATTCCACATAGAAATAAAAGAAATGAAATGCCTTGAACAAGAGTTGAATTTCCATTTGACTCTAATACCTTTACATCATTCACAAGCAACATCTCTTTAAAATCCTCTGTTCTAGGATTGTCAGTAATAAAATATTCTCCTGATTTCAATTTTCCTGAAATTCTAGGACTATCTTTTAGTTCTACTCTTTCAACTTGACCTTTTTTTACATAATTTATAAATTTTGAATATGAAATATCGCTATAATTTTTCCCAGTGTTCATATACAGATAGATACTTGAAACTAATGCAATAGAAATTATAAGAAATAGAAGTATTTTAGTCTTTATATCTAATTTCATAACTTTTCCTCCTAGTTTACATAATCTATGAATATTATAACATTAATTTGCATCAATGTCTATTTCCTACATTTGCTAACGCATCATAAAATCTGCATCTATTCCGTTTTGATAGCTCCAAGAACCCTATCCAGTTTCTCTATTTGTTCATCATCTAATAGGGGTCTCATCTTTTCCAGTTTTTCTAACATCTCTTCATATTCTTCTTTGCCCATCTCGCTTTTCATCTTCTCATTTATTTTTATTATCTCAAAAAATATTTCATCTTCTGAAGCATCCGAATAAGTATCCGCCATATCTTTTATTTTATCTAATTGTTCCTCCGTAGGTTCTATATCTCCTACATTGCCAAAAGTCTTTTTAAAATCATCCATATATTTCCCTCCTTGATTCTTTATATTTAAATTTATGAAAAGCAATCTAAATATATTACTTTCAACAGGAACTATTTCAAAACATTCATCATAAACTAATATAAATAATATTTTTAAATTTAAATTAGGAGGGAATTATGAATCAAACTATTGTATTGATATTTTTGATTTTTTTATCTATGCAAAGAAAAGGAAATAAAAAAACTATCTCACTAAACGTAAATAATTTAGATATAGATAATACTTATGAAAAAATAAACATTCTTAGAAAAATTGGCCCCTATTTTCCAGAAGAAATAATACCCATACTCAACAAGTCTCTGCTCTTGACAGAAAAAATAGTTAAAATATATGAAGTAAAAGACTTTGTATCAACAAATAATTACTATCAAAAGATAAACTCAGCTAAAATAAATGACAATAAAGAAAGATTCAACTACATAATTTCAACATTAAGAGAAGAAATCCCTGAAGAAGAGATAAAAGCAATGGGTTACCCTATGAATATGATACTTAATTATGACAAATACAAATATATAATGAATATAATATCAATTATAATTTCTAATCCTCAAAGCCTAAATAATCCAAATGAACTTCTGAAAGCTTCTGAATCTTTGATGGATGGTATGAAAGAAAATGAAAAAGAAAAGGTTAAAGATATGATGAAAATGTTTGAACTAATGAAAGCATTAGAACCATCAAACAAGGAAAAAAAAGACCCAAAAACTAAATGATTTCTGGGTCTTTTAAGTTTTCTATCAAATTTTTCATATCCTCTGGCAATGGAACTTGAAACTGTATTTTCTCATTAGTTCTTGGATGCCTCGCCCCTATATAATAAGCATGAAGAGCTTGCCTATCTATAAATGGACTAGGCCTATTGTAAAGAGTATCACCTATAATAGGATGTCCAATATGTTCTAGATGTACTCTTATCTGATGACTCCTTCCAGTATATATTTGCACTTCTAAAAGGGTAGCATCTTTGTATCTTTCTACCACCTTATACCTAGTTATAGCTTTCTTTCCATCCTCTATAACTACTTTTTTAATACTTTTATCCTCTTCTCTTCCCAAAGGTAAATCTATTATATCTTCATCCATTTCAACTATACCCTCTACTAGAGCTAAATATTTTTTCTCTACACTATTTTCTTCAAACTGTATAGCCATCTGTTGATGACTAAATGAATTTTTAGCTACTATCAATATGCCTGATGTATCCATATCTAATCTATTTACAAATCTAATTTTCTTTTTTATGTTGTTTTTCTTGTAATAATAGCTTATTCCATTGGAAATGGTACCTTCTAGATGACTTTTTGTAGGATGCACAACAATATTAGGATCTTTGTTTATCACTAAAAGGTCATAATCTTCATATACTATAGACAAAGGTATATCCTGGGGAAGCGTATTATCTATTTCATCTTCCATGACAATTGAAACAATATCTCCTGAGTTTACTTTTTCTTTAGTTTTTACAGTTTTTCCATTTAAATAAATGGATTTTTCCTTTTTTAATCGTCTAAAAAGTCTTCCAGAAATATTATAGCTAAAAAGAACTTCTCCTACAGTCATATCTTCATATTTTGCTTTAAATAGGACTACATTTTCACTTTCTTTTAACAAATCCATTTCTATCCTCCAATTATTTTTTCTTTTATTGTATAATATAAACATAACATTATTTATTATATCAAAATCTTTTTATTTTTAAAGAAAAGGTTGTTTAGGAGGGAAACTTTTGACACAAGATAAAAACAAAATAATAAATATTATTTCTAATAACAATTATGATTCTAGAAAAACTTCTCAAATATTGACGAAAAAATTAGAAGACAAAGGTTTTATCATACCAAAAAAATATGACAAAAATTCTGTATTAAATATTTGCATTGGTGGAGATGGAGCTTTTTTAAGAACAGTTCATAATTTCAATTTTCCCAAGATACCTTTTGTAGGGATAAATACTGGTCATTTAGGATTTTTTCAAGAAATACTTCCTGAAAATCTAGATATATTTATAGATAAATACATAAAAGGAGAATATTTAGTAGAGGAAATATCACTTTTAGAAGCTAAAGTATGTACTAAATCTAATTGTGCAAAACTCATAGGTATAAATGAAATCGTCATAAAAGGCATAGCTTCTAAAGTAGTCCATTTAGAAGTATACATAAATGACAATCACCTTGAAAAATTTAGTGGAGATGGAATCATAGTAGCCACTCCTGTTGGTAGCACTGCCTATAATTTTTCCAGTGGTGGAAGCATTGTATACCCTACTTTAAAAACTATGCAAATAACCCCTCTATCTCCTATAAGTTCTAAAGCTTATCGTTCACTATCAAATAGCACTATTGTCCCTGGAGATATGACTATAAAAATAAAGCCAGAATCTCTATATGAAAACTCTATTTTGATAATAAACGATGGGGTTCAATATACGTATAAAGATATACTTGAAATATATTTTACTATATCAAATATGACTATATTTAGATTGGTATTTGATGAAAATATGTATTGGAACAATTTAAAAAGCAAATTTCTATAGAAAACAAAAAGTAAGGGAAAATTCCCTTGCTTTTTGTTATATCAATTTACTCATTTCGTCTACTAGTTGACCAAACAGTTTCAATGCACTATCTACTGGTTCACTGGTAGTCATATCTACTCCTGCTTTCTTTAGTACATTTATTGGATAATCTGAATCTCCACTCTTTAAAAATCCAATATATCTATCTACTGCATCTTCACCATCTTTAAGTATTTGTTGAGACAAAGATACAGCTGATGAGAATCCTGTTGAGTATTGGAATACATAGTAGTTGTAATAAAAATGAGGTATTCTAGCCCATTCGCTAGCTATTTCATCATCAACTATCATTTCTTTTCCGTAGTATTTTTCATTTAACTTTTTATAAGTATCATTTAAATAGGAAGCAGTCAATGCTCCACCATTTTCTACATATCTGTGAATATCTCTTTCAAACTCTGCAAACATAGTTTGTCTATATACTGTAGTTCTAAATTGTTCTAAATAGTGATTTAATAGATACAATTTTTCATTGTCATCTTTCACATTTTTTAGCATATAGTCCATCAACAAACATTCATTTGTAGTAGAAGCTATTTCAGCTAAGAAAATACTGTATCCTCCATAAATATATGGTTGTGTAGTTTTAGAAAAATAACTATGCATTGAGTGTCCCATTTCATGAGCAGTTGTGAAAATATTGTCTAGTGTCTCATGATAATTTAACAATACAAAAGGTTTAGAATCATAAGTTCCAGATGAATAAGCTCCACTTCTCTTGCCTCTATTTTCATAAACATCAATCCATCTAGTACTAAATCCTTCTTTTAGAGTTTTTATATAATCTTCTCCCAATGGTTCCAATCCTTTGGCAACCATATCTTTTGCTTCTTCAAAAGGTACTTTAATATTTACATCTTTTACTATTGGTGTATATAAATCATACATATGAAGTTCATCTAGTCCCAAAGCTTTCTTTCTGATTTCCATATACTTATGCATAGCATCAAGATTGTTGTTAACTGATTCAACTAAATTGTCATATACAGATACTGGTATATTGTTTTGATCCAATGAAGCTTCTATACTAGAACTATATTTCCTTGCCTTTGCATAAAAAATATTTTTCTTAACACATCCATTTAGTGTAGCTGCAAAAGTATTTTCAAGTTCCTTATAAGTATGATATACTCCTTCAAAGGCATCTCTCCTTACTCTTCTATCTTTAGATTCCATCAAAGGTATAAAGTTCCCATGAGTTATTTCAACATCATTGTTATTTTCATCTTTAATGATTGGGAATTTTATATCCGCATCGTTTAACATTGAAAAAACATTTTCAGGAGAATTTGCTACCTCACCCATTTGAGCAAGTAATGCCTCTTCTTCTTTTGATAATATATGCTCTTTTTTACCAAACGCTTTTTCAAGATAATGAGCATAAATCTTAAGCCCTTCTTCTTCCTCTAAATATTTCTTCAAATCACTTTCGTCTAATAACAATATTTCAGGTATTATAAATGAAGCTTTTTCTTCAATTTGTGCTGCTAAACTCATTCCTCTATCTGCAAGAGCTTGATAAGTACTTTTTCTGCTATCCTCATCTGATCTCATTCTTGCATACACTACTACATTTTCAGTCAATCTAAATAATTCATCTCTAAGTTTAAGAACTTCTAATAGTGTCGCACTACTTTCTACAGTTCTCCCCTTATATTCTGTTACTTTTTCTGCTAATCCTTGTGCTTTTTTAAAATCTTCTTCCCATAATTCATCATTTGCATACATTGATTCTAAATCCCATTTGTATTTTGCATCTATTTCTTCTCTTTCTAATATTCCGTTTTTTTCATCACCCATACTATCCCCTCCTATTTTAGTCTACTAGTATATTTTACACCATTTGCTATAAATAATCTATTCCGATATTTTATTTAAAACATCTATCATCAAATCTCTGGCTATAGGAGCTGCACTTTTCCCGCCAGTTGAACCTTCATTTTCTAATACCACACTTATAGCTACTTTAGGATTATCTGCCGGTGCAAAACCTATAAACCAAGCATGAGTCTTGCCCGAAGCATTTTCAGCAGTACCTGTTTTCCCTGCTACTCTCACATTTTTTATACCAGCACCTTTGCCAGTACCCCTTTTTACAACTTCCACCATCATGTTTTTTACTTCATTTGCTGTAAAACCATCTGTAGCACGAGAAATTATTTCTGTATAATTAGTTTTTATCACACTCCCATCAGGAGATATAATCTCTTTTACTAAAATAGGCTTCACCATATCTCCCCCATTTGCAATAGCAGAAGCTACCATAGCCATATTTAAAGGAGTCACAAGAACCTTTCCTTGTCCGATACTCGCAGCTGCAATATCCGTTTTCCCTATATTTTCTCTATAAGGAGATATAGATTTACTCACTGGTAAATCAAAAGGCACACTCTTATTTAACATAAACTTTTCTGATACTTCTCCCATTTTCTCTTTTCCCACTTGAAGACCCATATTTGCAAAATATGAATTACAAGATTTGACTAGTGCCTCTTCTAAATTTAAATTTCCATGAGCTTTTCCACCATAATCTTTTAAAACATATCCATCAATTTTAGTTGAACCAGTGCAATTGTAATTTCTATCTATATTAGAACTTTCTAAACTAGCTACAGCAGTTATAACTTTAAAAGTAGAACCTGGAGCATATAATCCATTGGTAGCCCTGTTTAAAAAAGGACTATCTGGATCCTCTACTATAGTCTTCCAATCTTCTCTCAAAGTGCTAGGATTAAAATTGGGCTGACTGACCATAGCATATATCTCCCCTGTTTTAGGATTCATAACAACTATTGAACCTTTTTTCCCTTTTAAAAAGCTATTAGCCTTCTCCTGTAATCCATGATCTATTGTCAATTTCAGTGTGTTTCCTTCACTATTAGGATCTATAATCTTTTTTAACTCATTTAAAGTTGTATTTTCCTTTAAATTTAAAAGTTCATTGTTATAGCTTGCTTCCAATCCAGCTTTTCCATATTCTCTATAGCTATATCCAATTATATGTCCATAAAGACTTCCATAATTGTAATATCTTTTAGACGATTCCTCAGTTTTTTCACTATACGCCAATATCTTGCCATTTCTATCAAGTATCATACCACGTAAAATATTTTCCTCATCTATCCACAATCTCTTGTTATAGCTATTGCTTTTTATGGATGAAGCTGTAAACACTTGAAAATAGCTCAAATAAACTATTAGCCCTACAAAGAGAATACATACAACTGTAAAAACTCTTATCATCCTCTTAAGTTCTTTGTTCATTTTCTTCCTCCTCTTCCCTATCTAGCTCTTCAGAAGCTACCTGCAAAATCCCTAGAGCGATAAAGCTAGCAATCATAGAACTACCTCCATAACTTATAAAGGGAAGTGTAATCCCCGTTAAAGGTATCATTTTAATAACACCACCAAATATAATAAAAGCTTGAAATCCGAACATTGCACTTATTCCGAATGCAACAATCCTGAAAAATAAATTTTCTTGACTAAAAGCAATTTTAAATCCTCTATATACAAGAATTAAAAACAGCATCATGACAGCAATACCTGCAAATATTCCCATTTCTTCACAAATAGCTGAAAAAATAAAATCCGTATGAACTGCTGGTATAAAATCTGGATGCCCAAGTCCCACTCCAGTCCCAAAAAATCCTCCACTAGCTATGGCAAACAGGGATTGAGTTATCTGATATCCTTTGTTGTCTATATACTTCCAAGGATCTATCCAAGTCTCAACTCTTATCTTTACATGATCAAATATAAAAAAGCTTGCAAAAGCTCCTACAAAAGCTAACAACACATTATATAATATAAGTTTTCTATCCTCTTCATACACATACTGTATACTCAAAAATATCAAATAAAATACTGCGGCTGCTCCCAAATCCTTCTGGAGAAACAAAAATCCAATAAATCCATATACTACAAGAAGTAATTTGTATCCTCCCTTTTTATCTAAATTGTACTCTTTCTGATTTGTATAATAAGAAGCAATAAAAAATATAAATAATAATTTTATGATCTCAGAAGGTTGAAAACTAAACCTACCTATTTTAATCCAGTTTTTAGCACCACCAATTCTTTTCCCAAAAATTAATGTAAAAACAAACAATACCATAGAAGCTATAATATAGAACTTCAACCATTTGTCCCAGTCTTTTACATTTTTTACAATAGCATAAGCCATAAAAAAGGCCACAATTCCTGCACTTACCCAAACTACTTGTTTAGCTCCCAAGCTAGGATCTATCCTGTAAATCATGATTATTCCAAGGGTAATAAGCATAGTGACAATCAAAAAAATATAGTGATCTCCAGGAGATATTTTTAACAAAATAAAATTAGATATATATATGATGAATACAAGACTAACCCCTGTGATGAGAGTAAATTTATCTGGATTTTCTGCATTATGGATAAATAAAAGAAATATGGCCATTAAATCTACTAGGACAAGAAGATTTCTTGGAACTCTGTAACTAATCAATTTTTTATTCATTTTTTCAACTCCTTACCTCCTATTTACAAACAAAAACTCTATTTGTCCCAATCTAATACTGTCTCCATTTTCGAGTCTCACAGCATCCATGACCCTGTCCCCATTTATGAATGTACCATTGGCACTGTTTAAATCTTCAAGATAAAAGTCCCCTTCGTCTTCAACTATTCGCATATGTTGCTTTGATATATATGGATCTTTTATAGCTATATTGTTTTGATTGCTTCTACCTATAGTCACATCTTTATCAATAGGATAGACCTCTTTTATCTTAAATGGAAGGGTATCTTTTTGATTTATAAGTTTTAAATAAGTACTTTTACTATATGTGTTTAGTCCCATTCCCTTTATATCTAAATATATTAGTCTTATGATACTAAACATAAAAAAGTAAATAATAAATATAAATAAATATTTAAATGCTAGTGATATTACATTGTACATAATAATATTTACCTCCAAAAAAATTTTCTCTTTTAATCAATGTTATCATATTATTTTTACAAAGTGAATAAAGTATTTTAAATTCTATAAAAATCTGATAAAATGAGTATATACATGATGCTAAGGAGGTTTTTAGATGGCAAGAAAAATATATCGTTCTTCTACTGACAAAGTAATATCTGGCGTATGTGGCGGATTGGGTGAATATTTCAATGTAGATCCCTCCATCATAAGAATTTTTTGGTTAATGTTATCCATAGCAACAAGTGGAACTGGTATTCTAGCATATATCATATGTGCATTAGTAATCCCTGAAGGTAGCAACACCACCATTTATTATGATGAAAATGACAAAAGTTATAAAAACAGTGCATTATTTGTGGGCATAGTTTTAATAATAATAGGTGCATCTCTTTTAATCAAAAAGATATGGCCTTGGTTCAATGTAAAATGGTTCAACTTCAGTAAATATTGGCCTATACTATTGATAATTGCCGGAATCTACGTAATATATAATCAAAAAAAGAAGAAATAATATTAAAGTCTTGATTTTATTGAAAATCAAGACTTCTTTTCTTTTTAAGCATTTTTTACGAATAAATGGAAACAATATTTTAAAAGGATGAAAGGAGAGTAAAATATGAGAATTCCTAGGCATATAGGAGTAATACCTGATGGCAATAGACGATGGGCTATTGAAAATGGGATGACCAAAGAAATGGGATATAACAAAGGTTTAGACCCTGGATTAAAACTCTTTAAACTTTGTGAAAAAGAAGGAATAGAAGAAATAACTTATTATGGATTTACTGTTGACAATACAAAAAGACCAAAAGTTCAGAGATTAGCCTTCACTGAAGCCTGTATAGAAGCTGTAAAAATGCTTGCTAAAGAAAATGCTTCTTTATTAGTTGTGGGCAATACAAGCTCTCCAATGTTTCCTAAAGAGCTTATACCCTACACTTTAAGAAGGCGTGATTTTGGAAATGGAGGATTAAAAGTAAACTTTTTAGTAAACTATGGTTGGGAATGGGATTTAAAAAACTATTTTTTTGAAAAATATAATGTGGAAAATCCACTCGATTTAATATATTCTAGAGACATCTCCAGAGTTGATTTAATAATAAGATGGGGTGGAAGAAGAAGACTCAGTGGATTTTTGCCTTTGCAATCAGTCTATTCTGATTTTTATGTAATTGATGATTATTGGCCAGACTTTAAGCCAGAACATTTTTACAATGCACTAGATTGGTATGATAAACAAGATGTAACTTTGGGAGGGTGATATCCCTCTTTTTTGTTGCCTATTGTTTGATAAAATGCTAAAATTAAAGCACTACTAAATAAGGAGAGATACTTATGAAAGACTATAGCGTATTTGATATTTTAGGCCCTGTAATGATAGGTCCATCCAGTTCTCACACCGCTGGTGCAGCCAGACTTGGAAAAGTTGCAAGAGAAATTGTAGGAAGCAATTTTAGTAGTGTGTGCTTTTATCTTCATGGTTCTTTTGCAAAAACTTATAAAGGTCATGGAACTGATAGGGCTCTAGTAGCAGGTGTGTTGGGAATGGACCCCTCTGATGAGAGAATCAAATATTCCATTCAAATAGCTGAAGAAAAAGGTATAAAAATAGAATTTATAGAAACAGACCTAGGGTATGCTCATCCAAATACTGTAAAGATTGTATTCGAAAACAAATATGGAGATACTTTCTATGTAATAGGCTCGTCCATCGGTGGAGGAAGCATTTTAATAACAGATATTGATGGAAATAAAGTAGAATTTACTGGTGATTTACCAACTTTACTTTTAAAATATAAAGATAAAAAAGGAACTATTAGTAAAATTAGCACTATATTATCTTCAAATGACATAAATATTGCCACTATGAAAGTTACTAGAGAAAGAGACATTGCTACTATGGTAGTGGAAACCGATACTTTAGCAAATAAAGATATAATTGAAGAAATATCTAAAAACAAAGAAATTTTTTATATAAAAGCAATAAATCCTATAGATAAGAGGTGATAATTTTGTATAATCATGGTGAAGATTTAATTCAAATTTGCAATGAAAAAAATAAAAAAATATATGAAATAGTTTTAGAAAAGGAAAGTAATATCACAGGAAAATCTGCTGATGAAATCAGAAAGGAAATGAATGAAAACTTAAAGGTAATGATGGAATCTTCTAAACATGCACTAAACAATGATGTTGTTTCTGTAAGTGGGCTAATAGGTGGCGAAGCAAAAAAAGTTATAGAATATAAAAATAGCAATGAAACAATCTGTGGAAATACTATCAATGAAGCTATGGCAATGGCTCTTTCTACATCTGAAGTAAATGCTTCTATGGGTAAAATAGTTGCAGCACCTACTGCAGGTGCATCTGGAATTCTTCCAAGTGCTCTTTTTACTGCTAAAGAAAAATTTAATTTAAGTGATGATGACATGATAAATGGACTATTTACGGCTGCGGGAATAGGTGAAATAGTCGCAAAAAATGCCACTATTTCAGGTGCCTATGGAGGATGTCAAGCAGAATGTGGGGTAGCCGCTGCTATGGCTGCTGCAGCAATAGTTGAAATGCTTGGCGGAAGTCCTGAAACCTGTCTACATGCTTCTAGCATTTCTCTTATAAATATAATGGGCCTTGTATGTGACCCTATAGCTGGATTGGTAGAATTTCCTTGTGCCTTTAGAAATGCTTCTGGTGTTGTAAATGCCCTTATTTCTGCAGATTTGGCTCTAGCAGGAATTAAAAGTTTAGTACCTTTCGACGAAGTAGTAGAAGCTATGTATAGAGTAGGTAAATCTCTACCTGATACATTGAAAGAAACAGCATTAGGAGGATTGGCCGCTACTCCAACTGGTGAGAATTTTAAAGGGAGGATTTTATGACAAACTTATCTTTTTATGAAATTCATTCAAACATCACCGAAAATTTACAAAACGATATGAATATACAAAATAAATCTAGTATCATTAAATACCTAAATACTGACAAGTTTAAAACAAATTTAAATAACATTTTAATACAAAAAAACTTCAGCCCAAATGCTCTTATTCACATACTCATTGATTATTTCAATGAGTATTCTAATATGACAGAAAATGAGTGGCTTAAATATATATATGAATGGATACTTTCAAAGTCATTCCCTGAAAAAAATTCAAAGAGCTTCAACAAAAAATTAGATTCTCTTGTATATATTTATATAAACTTACTAAATACTTTTTCAAAATTTGAAATCTCATCAAATCTTAATTGCTTTTTATATAAATATCCTATTACTTTTCTGACTAAAGAAGAAGAATTGAGTATCAAAAATAAAGATGAGTATTTAAAATTTAAAAACCTTTACAAATCTAATTACTTGTTTGAACTAATGAAACTAGATATGTTCTTAACTGGTCACAATACTCTAGAGCACGTAGCAGGAGTAAACTATTTGTCTTTATATATAGGAAGACAGCTAAAAAAACTTGGTGTACCAATAGATCTTGGCATTGTAACAGGTTCAAGCCTTGGCCATGATATTGGAAAATATGGAGTAAGAGAAAATGAGTTAGATAGAGTCCCTTATCTTCACTATTTTTATACTGAATATTGGTTTAAAAAATATGATATGCAAAGTATTGGACATATTGCAACAAATCATTCCACTTGGGACTTAGAACTAGAAAACCTTCCCATAGAATCTCTTATACTTATATATTGTGACTTTCGTGTCAAAAACAAAAAAGTTGATGACGAATATCAAATGAATATTTTTAGTTTAGATGAAGCTTTCCATATCATATTAAACAAGCTTGACAATTTAGACGAGAAAAAAGAAAAAAGATATAAAAAAGTCTACTCAAAATTAAAAGACTTTGAAAGTTTCATTATAAACTTGGGTATAAATGTAGATATAAATGTGGAAAGCAACTCAAGTAAAGAGGTAATTCGCAAGTCATATCCCTTAATGAGAAATAGGGAAGTTGTTGAAAATATAAAATACTTTTCAATAGAACATAATATTTTTCTAATGAATAAATTTATGGATGATATATCCTTTAACAATATATTAGAAGCAGCAAGAAGCGAATATAATTGGAGAAAATTGAGTGTCTATCTTCAAATGTTTAGAGAATATTCCACATATTTGACACAAAAACAAAAACTAACTACTATAAATTTTTTATACGATCTCCTACTTCATAAAGAGGAAGATATAAGAAAAGAAGCTGCTGAAATTATAGGATTATTGATTAGTATATATGATGAGGAATACAGAAAGGAAGTACCAGAAAATATTAATTTGTCCCAGTCTAAAATAAATAGTATTGACTTGTTTAATAATTGTTTACATTTATTGTTATATCCTAACCATAAAATAGCTGAATCCCAAGGCGAATGGCTATATAATATAAAAACTATAATTCACTCACTTTTCATTAACTGTAAAAAAGATAAATACAATGATTATGCCAATGTATTGCTTGGATTCTACAAAAATTATTATATGCTTCCTGACATTGCACAATTTTATTTACTGCAAACAGTTAAATATATACCAATTTCAAATTTAAACCCTGAATTATCTAGAGAAATTTCTTCTTTTGTTCTCTATTTAGCAAATTCAAGCAATTCAGAAATAAGATTGGGTGCATTAGACATAATAGTAGATCTACTACCTTCTTTAAATATAAATTCTACTTTCAATAAGTCATTAAAAAGATTGCTACTTGAAAGCAATAAACCTTCTCAATATCCGGCTGAAAATTATTTAAAACATATTCTAGCTGAAAAATTAGATTTGGATAATGATACAAAACAAAAGTATAAAAACTTCTATGTAAAAGATGAAGAAAATATTTCTGAAATATTCTTAAAAAATTTAAAAACTGCTACCAAATGGATGAATAAAAAAATCAATATAGATATTTTGTACTATCAAGTTCTAAAATCCCCAGAAACTACTGGTCTTCATACAGCTATGCATTTTTGCAATCTTTTGAAAGTAAGTGCTGTAGAAAGAGTTAGAAATTATGCAGGAGAGACACTTTTAAAAATAATGCCAGTACTTTCTTTAGATCAGAAAAATGATGTAGCTATTGAACTTTTAAGAGCTTTAGAAATGCAAAGCTATCAATTCACTAAATATATACCAGACTATCTTGGGCAACTCATATTGTACTTACATCCAGGAGAATTGGACGAAATAATAGATGATTTTGAAGAAAAAATTAAAACATCAAATGTTCAAGTAACTTTTTTAATTTTAAAAACCATTGGAATAGCTATCAAGCACTATCCAGAATACAAAATTAGATTTAATGAATCCACTGATAAATATGAAAAAAGGCTTATAAGAATGTTGGGAATATTGTTGATAGAAATGGCCAATTTTGATGATGAAGTAAAGACAGAAGCCTTCAGAGTCATAGGGGTAGATGTATTTGGTTCAAAAATTCTTTCTCTAAAGGAAAAACATTCTATTTTTCAAATAATATCTAAAAAAATATTAACACTCCTTCCAAAACGAGAAGAAAACGAGCTGTTATTTTTAAATAACTCTTCAGCTTTAAATCACATATATAGATTCATCGCCGACTATGAATTTCATTATGGAAAAATAAATATTAATTCAAAAAATAAAATTGCATTTTTCCCTGGTACTTTTGATCCTTTTTCATTGAGCCATAAAGAGATAGCAATAGAAATAAGAAATCTAGGTTTTGAAGTATATTTAGCCGTAGATGAATTTTCTTGGTCAAAAAGAACTCAACCGCATACCTTTAGAAAGAATATAATGAATATGTCCATTGCCAATGAAATAGATATATATCCTTTTCCGTCCGAAACGCCAATAAATCTTTCAAATAGAGAGGATCTTAAGACCTTAGAAAAGCTATTTAATGATTCAAAGGTTTATATTGTAGTAGGTAGTGATGTATTATTAAATGCATCTTTTTATAAAAAAATTAGCTATATCCATGAGTTCCCTCATATAATTTTCAATAGGAAAAGCCATTTTTCAAGGAAAGATGATATTAAACTATTGGACAGTGAAATTAAAAAAATCAAAGGAGATGTAATTCAACTATCATTGTCTCCTCAGTATGAAGATATAAGTTCAACGCAAATAAGAAACAATATAGATTTAAACAGAGATATTTCCAAATTAATTGATCCTTTGGCTCAAAAATATATATATAAATATGGTTTATATCTGAAGGAACCCCGATACAAATCTCTACTTCAAACTAAAACTATAGAAATAGAAATTATAAATAATATTTCTCAAGACTTTCTTGAAAATTTTTTATATTTAAATGAAAGTTTTAGAGACAATCTAATTTTTAGTGATTCTTTAAATCTAAGGATACTTCTAATTAGGAATACGGAAGATAATAAAATACTAGCTTTTTCAATATTTCATTGGATAAGAAATGGTTTCCTCTATGATGAATTCAAAAATAGAGATATCACACAATATATAAGGTCAAATGCAAAGGGTCGAATTGTTGAAATAGATGGAGTTTATAGTTTAAATGATGATGACTATCTCTTAGAATTAATTTTAAATGAAACTTTAGCTTTTTGTATACAAAAAGATTATAACTACTGTATATTTAAAAATGTTCTAACCCAAAAAACTTCACCATCCTTAGAAGAAAATTTAAAATTGCTAGGATTTATAAAAACCCCTTATTCCTACAATGAAAATTCAATATTTGCTGTAGACATAAATAATCCTTGTACACTAAATTTAGATATTGAAAATATTCTAAAAGAACCTTTTAAGAGTAACAAAAGGATAAAAAATGCTATCAATAAAACAAGAAAAAATTTAAAAAAAGCTCTATGCAATTTATTTCCTGGTGAACTTCTATTGTCTTTTAATAAAGACATAGTATACAGCAAACTGGTTCAAAAAATATGTGATACAAACAATGTACCTGTGTTTCAAGAAGAAAACAAAATCCTAGGTCCCTATATGTGTGTACCTTTTGGGTCAATACTAAATGGTTGTATAATACCAAATACAGTAACTAAAACTATGCACACGGAAAAAATATTTCAACCCAATATAAAAGAATTCACCATTGGACATTATCCCTATTATTTAGGTTTAAGTGAACAAATAAAAATGCTTCATTCCTTTAATCGACCTTTAATTCTTGTGGATGATCTGCTCCATAAAGGATATAGGCTAAATGTTATAGAACCATTGATAGAACAAGCTAATATAGATATAGAAAAAATAATAGTTGGAATTCTTTCTGGCAGAGGAAAGGAAATAATGGGCATAAAAAACATTGATGTAGATTGTGCTTATTTTATACCAAATTTGAAATTATGGTTCAATGAAAGTTCTCAATATCCTTTTTTAGGTGGAGATATGGTAAAAAGAAATATGAAATTAGAAAGCAACTTACTTCCAAGCATAAACTTTATATTGCCTTATGTATCTCCAAGTTTTATTAAAAACACAACTAATGAAGCTATATATAATCTGTCTGAAATATCATTGTCAAATTCATTAAAGATATTAGAATCCATAGAAGAAGAATATCAAACAATAAATGAAAAAGCATTAAGCCTAAAAAATTTAGGTGAAATATTGGAGTCTCCTAGATATCCTGATAGAGGAAAAGATATTAAATATGATATGACTCTAAAACCTTCTTTATATGTAAAAAACGATTTAGAAAATCTGAAAAGATTAGAAAACATTGTGAAAAGGTAGGGGTTGAAAATGTTTAAATACTATAAATATAAAGATAAATATTTGTTTTCTACAAATGAATATGAAAATATGAAAATAGTAGGAGAAGATGAGATAAAAAATTCTGATAAAACTATATATTTTTTGGATAAATTTAATCCTCTATATTCCAGGAGTTCATTTTCAATATCTCATCCTTCACTATTATTTTTAAAAAAGGAAGATTTAAATTTTTTAAGAAAAAATGAATTAGAAGAAGCAAACGTTCCTCAATGGTTAATGGATAAAATAAATAAAAGAAATATTAGAGCAGTAAATACCATGTACCCAAATTGGGAAAAACTACTTTTTGAAGAAACTAAAGATAAATGGAAACTAAATCTCTTAGCTTTGGGAGATGTAGGTGGAACCTTACTTATAGGTTTGAGACTTCTAGGCAGTAAATATATTGATGAAATAGGCATATATGATAGACATTTAGATAGAATGAAAAGATGGGAATATGAATTAAACCAAGTAAGAGCACCATTTACAGATGAAGAATATCCAAAAATAAAAGGAATAGATGTAGACGAACTGTTTGACTGCGACATGTTTATATTTTGTGCGTCTAGTGGAGTTCCAAAACTAGATAGCAATGTAAGAGATGTACGAATGGCTCAATTTGATGGAAACGCCAAAATAATAAAAGAATATGCTAGAATGGCAAGAAATAAAAATTTCGATGGTATATTTGCTGTTGTTTCAGATCCAGTAGATTTATTGTGTAAAGTAGCGTTTTTAGAAAGCAATACCAATGACAAGGGTGTTTTAGATTTTTGTGGAATCCCTTCTGACAAAATCATTGGATATGGACTAGGGGTCATGAATGCTAGGGCCAGCTTTTATGCTGAAGGAAACCCCAGAGCTTCTCATTTTTTAAAAGAAGGCAGAGTATATGGCCCTCATGGAGAGGGGCTTGTAGTTGCAGACAGTATTTATAATTATGATGAAGAAATATCTATGTGGCTTACAGAAAAAGCCAAAACAGCTAATTTAGAAATCAGAAACTTTGGATATAAACCATATATTGCACCAAGTCTTTCTTCTGGAAGCCTATCTATTTTATCTACCTTACAAGGTAATTGGTTATACGGTTCTACTTATATGGGTGGTGTATATATGGGCAGCAAGTTTAGACTTAATAAAACTGGAATTGAAATAGAAAGATTAAAATTGCCTTATAGCTTATATAAAAGAATTGAAAATACCTATGAAAAGCTAGGTGATTTGGTATGAAAAATTTAGTCTTAGTACTTCCTGAAACTCCATCGGATATGCTAAAAAAAATGATCGAAGCTACTATAGGAAAAAGGAATATTACAATTGTCAAAGATGAAATAGATTTGCCTGATTTGTCAAATTGTAAAATTGTATTTGCAGTAGAGCTAAATAAAATAGGCTTTAGCAACAATTTAGCAAATATATTTGAAAAGCTATACAATAAAGGTTCAAATTCTCTAAAGGAAAGTGATGGAATACTTCTTATACATAGCGAAGATGAGCTTTTAACAAAATCTGCTGCCCAGTCAATAATATTTCATGCCAATAGACTGGGCTGTCGATTTATAGGAAGACCTCTAGTAGAAGCTACAGGCAATCTAAATAATTTTTATCCCATGTTAAAAGTATATGAAAAACCATTGGAAGATATATGTTTGAATTCATGTGAAGAATTAGGCATGAGATTTCTAAATGACCAAATAGAAAATATTTCTCATCCTAAAATATTGATTCTTCATTCTAGCAATAGGCAAACTTCAAATTCCTTGACTTTATGGGATATTGTTAAGAAAAATTTAATCAACTGTGATATAAAAGAAGTCCATATTGAAAATGGTACCATTACCGATTGCAAAGGATGTCCTTATAAGACATGTAAACACTATGGAAAGCAAACAAGTTGCTTTTATGGAGGATTTGTTGTTGAAGAAATCTACCCGGCTATATTAGAAACAGATAGTATTCTATTTATCTGTCCAAACTACAATGATTCTATTTCAGCAAATATGATGGCCGTCATAAATAGAATGACTGCTTTATTTAGAAAAACTAAATTTTATGATAAGACATTGTTTTCTATAATTGTCTCTGGATATTCAGGTAGTGATATACTTGCCAAACAGCTTATAAGCAGTCTAAATATTAATAAAACATTTAGACTGCCACCATACTTTTCCCTCATGGCTACGGCCAATGATAGAGGAACTATAAAAAATGTACCACATATCAAAGAAAAGGCAAAAAAGTTTGCAGAAAATATAATATATGAAACTAAAAAATAATATTATCTTATACTTATATACTTCCACTTTCCTGTCCTAAATCTAATATAAATAACTACCCACCTTGCAAACTGGTCAACAAACATAGCAATCCAAGCCCCTATTAGACCCATTTCCAAAACATTTACAAACAAATAAGCAAATAATACCCTTAAAACTAGTACTCCAATAAAAGTAGCTACAAGAGTCCAAACCGTATCTCCCGCACCTCTAAGCCCACCAGCTATAATTAATTGTGAAGACTGAAAAGGTTGAACAAAAGCAATGACCTTTAATATAGTTGAAGCACTTTTTATTATTTCAGGATCTTGAGTATATAAACTTACAATTTGGGCACCAAAAAAGAAAAATACTATTGCCATTGTTGTTGAAATAATAGAACCTATCTTTCTGGATTCTTTGATATAATTTTCAGCTTCATCCAATTCATTGGCCCCAAGGCTTTTTCCTACCAATGAAGAAGCTGCTATACCAAAAGCCTGACCAGGAGTAAAAGATAATCCGAGTATATTTAAGCATATTTGATGAGTAGCAAAAGCGACAGTTCCAAGTGAAGCAACCATCTTTACAAACAAAAGTACTCCTACTCTGAAAGCTACTTGTTCCAGTGAGGCTGGAACACCTATTTTTATAAGATTATAAATTATATTTTTATCGTATTTAAAGTGGTTTTTTAAATTAACTTTTACAGCACTGTCATTTTTCAATATATATCTACCAAGAAAAATGCTAGCTATAATATGGGATAAACAAGTAGAAATTCCAGCACCAGTAACCCCTAATTTAGGAAATCCTAAAAGTCCATATATAAGAAGTGCATTTCCTATGACATTTATCATATTTACTTTTAAATTTATTTTCATAGGAGTTTTAGTATCTCCAGCTCCCCTTAACACTGCGGATATTGAAAGATTAAAAGCTTGAAATATAAATCCAATCATTATTACTTTAAAATAATTGTGACCAACTTGTATTGCATCCTGTTCAGCCCCCAAAAATCCCATTATATTTTCTGTAAAAAGCATTCCCAATATAAATAGTGGTATCACCAACAAAACTAAATTTAATAATACTACATGCCTAATTACAGTTTCAATTCTATCGTATTTTTTAGAGCCGACATACCTAGCTACCATAGCAGTACCGCCTACGTTTAGAGCTTGCACAAGGGACAATCCTATAAACAGTGGTTGATTAGTAATTCCAACTGCTGCAATAGATGCAGCTGCTATTTGAGGATTTTTTATCCTACCTAGCATCATCATATCAATCATACCAAAAAGTGTCCCCAAGAAGAGTTCAACCAATACAGGCAAAGCTATTTCTAATACATCGTTTTTAGTTTTTTTAACTTGATTTTTCCCATCACAGTCTTCCATAAATACCACCTCTTTAAAATTTCGATACCCTAAATATTATATCATATTTTTTAAAAAATAAAAGAAGGCTAAAAAACTTTAGTCTTCTTTTATTGTCAAAATTTATGACTTACTATTTGTTTATATATTCATCTATAGCAGCTGCAGCTTCTTTTCCTGCACCCATAGCTAAGATAACAGTAGCTGCACCAGTAACTGCATCTCCTCCGGCAAAAACACCTTCTCTTGATGTCCTTCCAGATTCATCTGCTACTATACATCTTCTTTTATCTACTTCAAGACCTTTAGTTGTTGAAGGAATAAGTGGATTAGGTGATGTTCCAAGAGCCATTATGACAGTGTCTACTTCAAATTCAAATTCGGATCCTTCAATAGGTTCTGGTCTCCTTCTTCCAGATTTGTCAGGCTCGCCAAGTTCCATTCTTACACATTTAATCCCTTTTACCCATCCTTTTTCATCTCCAACTATTTCTATAGGATTGGTAAGAAGTTCAAAGTTTATTCCTTCTTCTTTTGCATGATGTACTTCTTCTGCCCTCGCTGGAAGTTCTTCTTCTGATCTCCTATATACTATCCATACTTCTGCTCCAAGTCTTTTTGCTGTCCTTGCAGCATCCATTGCGACATTTCCTCCGCCTACTACTGCAACTTTTTTACCAACTTTTATTGGTGTATCATATTCATCTTTAAAGGCCTTCATGAGATTGTTTCTAGTAAGGAATTCATTTGCAGAAAATACTCCGTTGTAATTTTCTCCAGGTATTCCCATGAACTTAGGAAGTCCAGCTCCGGACCCTATAAATACTGCATCATAATTGCCTTTTTCAAATAAATCATCTATTGTAATAGTTCTTCCTACTATTACATTTGTTTCTATTTTTACTCCTAGTTTCTTTAGATTTTCTATTTCATGTTTGACAACGGTATCTTTAGGAAGTCTAAATTCAGGAATTCCATATACTAATACTCCGCCTGGTTTATGAAGTGCTTCATAAATGGTTACATCATAGCCTTCTTTTGCTAAATCCCCAGCACAGGTAATTCCCGCAGGACCTGAACCTATGACCGCTACTTTGTGTCCATTTTTTTCTTTAGCTGTTGCTACTTCAATATTGTGCTCTCTTGCCCAGTCTGCAGCAAATCTTTCAAGTTTTCCTATAGCTACAGCATCTCCTTTGTTTCCAAGTACACATTTAGACTCACATTGTGATTCCTGTGGACATACCCTTCCACAAACTGCAGGAAGTGCAGTATATTTTGCAAGTACTTTAGCAGCTTCAGCAAAATTTCCTTCAGCAATTTCATGAATGAATTCTGGAATATTTACTGATACAGGACATTTTGTCATGCATTGAGGGTTTTTACAATTTAAGCATCTCTTTGCCTCTGCTACGGCTTCTTCTTCTGTATATCCAAGACAAACTTCCTTAAAATTGTGACTTCTAACTTTAGGTGCTTGCTCCGCAATAGGTGTTCTCTTAAATCTATCCATTATTTAGCACCTCCTTGTTGACATTTACAAACATGTTGTCCACCTTTCTCTGATTCTTCAGATTTATATTGAGTTTGTCTTCTAAGTGCTTCATCAAAATTTACAAGATGACCATCAAATTCAGGTCCATCTACACAAGCAAATTTTGTTTCGTTTCCAACAGACACTCTACATGCTCCGCACATTCCAGTACCATCTACCATGATTGGGTTAAGACTTACAATAGTCTTAATTCCAAGTTCTTTAGTCAATTTACATACAAATTTCATCATTATCATAGGTCCTATACAAACAATAAAATCGTATTTTTTACCTTGATTTTTCACAAGATCTTCAATTAAATTAGTCACCATACCTTTGAATCCATAGCTTCCATCATCTGTTGCAACATAAAGATTTCCTGCTACTTTGCTCATCTTTTCTTCAAGAATGACTAATTCCTTAGTTTTAGCACCTATAATTACATCTACATCTATTCCTCTTTCATGGAACCATCTAGCTTGAGGATATACTGGAGCAGTACCAACTCCTCCTGCTACAAATAAAACTTTTTTCTTCTTTAGTTCATTTAGGTCTTCATTTACATATTCCGAAGGTTGTCCCAATGGTCCTACAAAATCTTCAAAATAATCTCCTACATTGTATTCTGCCATTTTCTTTGTTGAACAGCCTGTAGATTGAACAACAATAGTTACAGTTCCTTTTTCCGTATCATAATCACATATAGTCAAAGGAACCCTTTCTCCTTTTTCGTCAGCTATTACTATTACGAACTGACCTGGCTGTGCTGATTGTGCTACCCTAGGAGCCAAAATATCCATCGAAAAAATATTTGGTGCTAGATTCTTTTTGTCTACAATTTTATACAATTGTCACCCTCCCTTATTTGTTAACACAAATATTATTATAACATTTTATACATTAAATTAATGACTATTCATAAACTAAAATACGACTATTTTCTACAGCACGTGACATATCCACACAAGGTTAATTTTATCATAATTTATTTACTTGTTCAATGACTTTTACAATTACATTTTTTTGAAATTAATTTCTTTGTTCTCTAAATTCTATACGTCCATTTTCTAAACTATCAATGATAACTAGAGAATCAACTCTAACCCCATCATTTCTAAGCAAATCTCCACCTTTTTGAAATCCCTTTTCTATTACAATACCTGCTCCTACTAAATTTGCATTTGCTTGTTCTATAATATCCTTTAATCCCAACAATGCCTTTCCATTTGCCAAAAAATCATCTAATATAAGTATATTATCTCTTTTATCTATGTATCTTTTAGAAACTCGTATTTTATAATTTTTCTCCTTTGTATAAGAATAAACATTGCTCTCATAAGTTTCTTTATCTAAGTTTCTTGATTCCGTTTTTTTAGCAAAAACCACAGGAACATGAAAATACTGTGCAGTAATACATGCGATAGCAATTCCAGAAGCTTCTATTGTCAATATTTTATTTATATTTTCCTCTGCAAATCTCTTTTTAAATTCTTTCCCTATTTCATTAAGCAGTTCTATATCTAGTTGGTGATTTAAAAAACTATCTACTTTTAAAATATCTCCATTCTCAACTCTGCCTTCCCTGAGTATCTTTTGTTTTAATAGCTCCATTTTTTCACTCCTTTCTCTCATCGTTATCCAATGAAATTTTATAATAGTTTATATAAAAAATCAATTAATAATTGAAATAAGCTAAAGAAGATTTATCTTTAGCTTATTTTTATACAAGCTCTACTTGAACAAGATGCATTTTTTTATCGTTGACCAAATTTATATATTCTTCTTTTATATCACGACCATCTATTTGCATACGAATTTCTCCGCCATTTAATTTATGTGGATTCTTGACCTCAATAGTATAAACTGTATCAATATATTTATACTCAATACTGTATGAACTCCAATCTCGTGGAATACAGGGTTTTATATACAATTTATCATTTTCCACTCTAAAACCTAAAATGTGTTCAAGACCTATTTTATATATCCAACCTGAAGAACCTGTATACCAACTCCATCCTCCTCTACCTGTATGGGGTTCTACTCCATAGATATCTGCAACTATTACATAGGGTTCCACTTTATATTTAGAACATTCTAGCTGCGTACGTGTATGATTTATAGGATTTATCATATTGAAAAGTTTAAGTGCCTTATCCCCCTCTCCCATCATAGCAAAAGCACCTATTACCCAAGCTGCTGCATGGGTATATTGAGCTCCATTTTCTCTTACCCCTGGCACATAACTTTTAATATATCCTGGATCCAAAACGCCATCTGAAAAAGGTGGAGTTAAAAGAAGAATCATCCCATCTTCTTCTCTTACAAGATGTTTCTCAACTGATTCCAAGGCCTTTTTGTTTTTTTCTTTTTCTCCCAAAGAAGATATAATCGCCCAAGATTGAGAAATAGAATCTATTCTACATTCATCATTTTCTTTAGAACCAAGAGGAGTTCCATCATCAAAATATGCCCTCAAATACCAATCTCCATCCCAAGCGTTTTTCCCCATAGCAGCCTTTAAATCATACAATACTTCTTCATATTTTTTTGCCCTTCCTTCATCTTTTTTATATCTACATATAGGTATAAAATCTTTTACTATACTTCCTAAAAACCATCCAAGCCAAATGCTTTCACCTTTTCCCTTATATCCAACTTTGTTCATGCCATCGTTCCAATCTCCAGAACCCATGAGAGGAAGTCCTCTTTCTCCAAAATTAAGAGATTTTTCAATAGCTCTAATACAATGTTCATACACTGTACCAACCTCGCTAGAAAGACTTGGCACTTCATATCTTTCTTGTTCTTCTAAACTAAGCATTTCACTTTCTATAAAAGGAACTTCTTCATCTAAAATTGAATAATCTCCTGTAATATTTACATATTCTGTAGTAGCATAGGGCATCCACAGTAAATCATCCGTATATTTAGTTCTAATACCCTTATGGATATCTGTCATAGGTGATGGATGCCACCAATGCTGTACATCCCCTTCTTTGAATTGATGCTTGCATACATTTAGAATTTGGTTTCTACACTCATCAGGGAAAGCATATATAACATTCATTGCATCTTGCATTTGGTCTCGAGCTCCATATGCCCCTCCAACTTGATAAAATCCTGCTCTTGCCCAAAGTCTTGAAACCACAGTTTGGTATATAAGCCAATGGTTCATCAATAAATTCATAGAAAGATCTGGAGTTGATACTTTTATGGTCTCCAACTTTTCCTTCCAATAATTTTTTACCGCATTTAAAGCTTCTTTAGATTTTTCTACATCTTTATATTTTTTTACTAAATCATATCCTGATTCTATGCTTTGGCTTTCTGCCATCAACAAAACTATTTCACACTGACTTCCACTTGGTATACTTAATTCCACTTCTATAACACTGCAAGGATCATATCCTAGACCAGTTTTATTAGAAAGAAATTCTTTTTTTAACCCTTCTGGCTTCCCTAATGAGCCAAAGGAGCCTAAAAATTCACTTCTATCCCCAGTAAAGGCCTTTATCTTTGCAGAAGAAGCTATAAATATGGTGCTATCTTTAAACTCAGTATTTGTGGAATTTTTAATTAGAAATATATCCTCAGTTTCATCCATGTAAGTCTCAATATTTTTAGCCGTTATTTCATCAGTCACTCCCAATACTGGTCTTATATAATATGCTAATGTCAATTTTCTTTCAATATTAGAATTATTTTTCAATTTAATTAGATTTATTTTAATATTATCTTCTAAAGGCACATATACATCAAGTATTTGTTCAATTCCATAACTATAATGATAAAATCTTGAATATCCTTGAGCATGAGTTATAATATATTCTTCTTTTTCTCTTATAGGT
Source organism: Sporanaerobacter acetigenes DSM 13106 (assembly GCF_900130025.1). NCBI lineage: Bacteria > Bacillati > Bacillota > Tissierellia > Tissierellales > Sporanaerobacteraceae > Sporanaerobacter > Sporanaerobacter acetigenes. The sequence goes on from NZ_FQXR01000012.1 coordinate 56,168, forward strand.
GATGGAGTCATAGTCCACATATGACCATCTTTATCATCACGTAAATATATTATTTCCCCAGGTATATCTGATATAGGGTCATTGTACCAAGGTGTAAGCTTGTTTTCTCTGCTATTATGAGCCCAAGTAAATCCAACCCCTGTTTCGGAAACTACAAAACCAAAGTTTCTGTTAGCTATAACATTTATCCATGGAAGTGGTGTATTTAAATCTTCTGTGAGTCTAATTGTATACTTACCATCTTCAGAAAATCCCCCATAACCATTAAAATAATTTAACTTTAATGGCACTTCTATCCTAGGATATTTCAAATTTTGTTTTTCAAAATATCTATCTGGAATATGATATGTCAATTTCTTTTCTCTGACAAAACCGTCTTCACAATTTATAATCATTGTAGCCCATTTAAATAGCAATGCCCTATCTTCAAAAGGCATATTTATTTCGTTTCTAATAAATATACCACCACTTATATTTAGCATATTTCCTCTATATTCATATACTACTTCTTGTATACTTTCAAACAGTGGTTGATAATATATACTTTCATCTTCATTTAGTATGACTAAGTCTAAGGATACTCCTTTGAAAGCCCAATATCCATGAGCCTTTAATATTTCTTTTAACGTATCTAATCCTTCTAATGTTTTTATTCTCACAAGTACTATAGGATTATCTCCAGATATTCCATAGACCCAAAGGCCTTCTTGTCCTCTAGTGTTTTTCTTTATGATATCTTCATATCGACTTTTATTCCCATTTCTCGGAAAAATTATTTTAGATAGCAATTTATCGTAAAATTTTATTTCTTCTTGACTATAATTTAAATATCCTATTTCTGTTTGGCTTCTAGTATAAGCCAGTTCAAAAGCACGAGATAAGCTTATCTCATCTCTATATTTTTGTGAAATATCAATAGCCTTTTCTTTACTTTCAGAAAATCCAGTCACAAAATAAATGTTTATACTATCTCCACTTTTGATTTTAATCCTTTTCTTAAGACTCATAATAGGATCAAGTACTGAGCCTACAGTATTAGTCAAATCTTTATATAGACAATTTGGATTTGTGATATCATTTCCCCTACCTATAAAATTTCCCCTATTGGTTTCATATTGAAAACCTTCTTGACTACTCTCTTCGTCTTTTACACTATGAACTATCCATGTTGGGTTCATAGCTTCATTTCTTTTTTTTCTATATCCAATTAGTGCTTCATACTCTGGTACAACTTCTGTTTTGACAAACAAATTGTTGAAAACCGGATGTGCCATATCGGATTCTAATCTATCTCCCACCAATTCAAAATAACTCATAACTTCTATTAGCACATCTTCATCTCCGTTGTTGGTTAATTTTATTTTTCTTATTTCTCCTTCATCTTCTGAAAGTAGTACAATATCCATTTTAGTTTCAATAAATCCATCTTTTCTATAAAAAGTAACTTTATCATTAGAAAACTTTACATTGTACTCATCAGGTTCAACTCTCGTAGGCTCGTAGGTAGCAGACCAATATTTGTTATGTGTTAAATCTTTAATGTATATAAAACTTCCATACTGTCTTGTATGAAAATCTCTTCTCCATCTATTTAAGAATATATCATCTTTCTTGGAATAACCTGAGCCTCTGTTGGTAATCAAAAGGGAATAATTCCCTGATGAAAGAATATGACATTCTATTTCATCTAACTGTTTTTTCCCATAGGACCTCACTGCATACATTTCCTTCTTTGTCTTTATATATTCCATGTCAATTGTATTCTCTTTTTCTTTGGCAACTATTATATCCGTTGGAATCTTTTCTTGTAGCAATGTCTCCCCAATCTTGATTTGAGGATTTCTATGAAATCTATCAATCAAAATATCATCATTCAAAAAATTATTTATGGCTAAAAATATCATCCCTTGATGATGAGTCATATAACTTTTGACAATAGCTTTGTTCATATTCTGGGGCAATCTTTTACTTGTATAGTCTATAGCTTCATATAGACCATACTCTCCATTCATATTTTCTCTTAAAAGATTATTTATATTTAGTGATACATATTGAGGAGCAAAGTTTAATGCAAGCATAGATGAATAGGGGGATATAACTAAATCTTCCTTTAAGCCTCTTTTGAAACCTAATTGAGGAACCCCAAAAGCTTTATATTGATAATTTAAATTCACATCAAAGGCAAAAAAACCTGATTCGGATATACCCCAAGGTATTTTCTTTTTCTTGCAATATTCCCTTTGTATTTTTATGGCAGTCTTATATGTTTCATCTAGCAAAGTGTTTTTATAATTTTTCATGACCAAAGATGGCATTAGATATTCAAACATTGTTCCTGTCCATGAAGCAAGACTTATATAACCATTTTTAACTATCAAAGATCTCCCCAACTTGAACCAATGTTTTTTAGGCACTTCCCCTCTACAAATAGAAATATAGCTTGTAATCCTAGCTTCTGAAGCTAAAAGGTCATAATATGAATCTAACAGTTTTTTATCCTCAACATTGTATCCTATTGAAAATAAATTTTTCTTTTCATCATAAAGAGGAGTAAATTCAGTTTCACCAATGAATTTGTCAACCTTGTCTATCAAACTTTCTGTTTTTGAAATTAAATCACTTACATTTTGGTACAATAACATTATTTCTTGTTTTTTATTTTCACCTTTTACAAGTTTTAAACTTTCCTCATAATATCTTTGCAATTTGAGCAAAGAAGCTTCCCTGTCAATTTTTTCATAGCTATATTCTATAGTTTTTGACAATATCTCATTAGGCATAAAAGTACTATATTCATATATCAATGCATCCATCCTATTTATGCTATTAGCTATCCACTTATCTTTTGAACTTTCTTTTCTTTTTAAAACATCTTTGTATATAACTTTCAACCCATCCACATCATCGTCTTCAATCTTCTTTACTTGCTCAGCTATTTCAACTCTATCTGATTCATTTTCAATAAGATTGATTGTATCTAAAACCCCACAAAATAGTTTTTTATCTATTAAAGGTCTTTCTAGATATTCTTTAAGCCCTGAATTCAATACATAAAGATAAGAAACAAAGTTTCCACTATCTACTGTTGATACAAAATAAGGTCTTAAAGGCTGTAAAGTTTTTGTATTGTACCAATTGAAAAGATGTCCCTTCCACTTATCCATCTTTTCTATAGAATCCACAACTCTACTTATATAGCTAATCATTTCAGAAGTAGTTATATATCCTAAATCTCTTGCTGACAATATAGCCAAAAGCAAAAATCCTATGTTTGTAGGAGATGTTCTATATGCTACTCCATTGTAAGGAAATTCCTGAAAATTGTCAGGAGGCAAAAAATTGTTTTCTTCATTGGCAAAAGTTTCGTAATAATCCCAAGTTTTTCTAAGTACTTTCACAATCTCAGAAGTATCTATATGCTCTTTAGTTTCTACATCTGGAATACTAATGAAATAAGCAATCATTGGAGATAAAAACCACAATGCAGATATAAGCATTGCTAAATATATGTTTTGAATTTTAAAAACATATACCATAAGAATATTAACTATACTCAAAACCATACTGTTCTTCATTCGGATAAAATAACTTTTTAAATCATTTTTAAGTTTCTTTTCCATATCAAAAGCTGTAGTCCACTCAAGTAAGTTCTTTTTAGAGATAAATACTCTATAAAGAGTTCTGCAAATAGCATCTATCATAAGGAAACCTTCATAAGGTAAAAATATAATAGAAAGTATTCCCTGGTAAAAATTCCCTTTCAAGGCCGATATTTTATTTCCATGTAATGATATTCTCTTTCCATTTTTATTATATAAAATATGTCCTAGCGAAGATAATAAAAAAGGCAAAAATATTGTCAACAATACTATCCCTAAATAAATAAAAGTATTTCCCGGGAAAACTGAAAGCCCCAATATTGTGAGTAATAAAAGACTAGGTGCTAAAATACTTCTTCTTAGATTGTCCGCTATTTTCCACTTGGATAGTTTAGAAATACAATTATCCGAACTGTTTTTTAACCACCTTATTAGTTGCCAATCTCCTCGCACCCATCTATGAAGTCTCATTGTAAAAGAAATATATTTTTCTGGATACCCATCTATCAACTCAATATCTGTTGCTAATCCTACACGAACATAACTGCCTTCAAGTAAATCATGACTAAGTACTGAATTTTCTGGTATTGAACTTTCTAAGCATCTTTGGAAAGTTTTCAAATCATATATTCCCTTTCCCGTGAAAATTCCTTCTCCAAATAAATCCTGATAAATATCTGAAACTGCTGTAGTATAAGGGTCTATTCCCCCCTGCCCTGAATATATTCTTGTAAATAGAGATTTGTTTGAACTCTCAATATCTACTAGTATTCTAGGTTGAACAAGTCCATAACCTTCTTTTACAATATTATTTTTTTCATCAATAACTGCTACATTTAAAGGATGTGAAATAGTACCTATGAGTCTTTTGGCAGTCTCTAATGGCAATTTTGTATCTGCATCTAATGTGATTATATACTTTATATTGCCTTGAAGATGAGATACATCACTAGATATAACTGAATATGTTGTATTTTCCCTCCCTAGTAATAGTTCATTAAATTCAACTAATGCCCCTCTTTTTCTCTCCCATCCCATCCATCTATTTTGAATATCTGAATAAACTCTATTTCTATGAAAATAATAAAAAATTTTTTCATCCTTTGAATATTTATTGTTTAATTTTTCAATAGCATCTAGTCCAGCTTCTATTATCAAAGCATCCTCATCATTTTTTTCTAGTTTTGAATCCTTAAAATCTCCAGCCAAGGCAAAGTATAGGTTTTTTTCTTTATTTGACAGATAATGTATTTCTAACTGTTCCGCCAATTCTTCAACTCTTTTTAAATCTGTCAAAAGTGTGGGAATAACTATAAAGGTTTTCATGTCCTCTGGTATTCCAGATTTCAATTCAAGTTTTGGCAAAAGTACAGGCGAAAAAATTTTTGAAAATATTCTATTAAATATAGAAATAAAAATGGATACAAGTGGCACCCAAGCCACTAATCCAACTAAACTTGCCATCCCTAAATTGCTGTTTAAATAAACATATCTGCATATAAATATCTCAACTATCAATGTAGAAAAAATTATAGGTAGAGTATAATATTTTTCACTTTTTAGATAGATTCCACTTTTCCAATCTCTCTTCCCAAGGCTTGCAAATATTTCACTTCTACCTCTATCTATAATGTAAAACCCTACATGACTCTCTTTATCTCTCCTACCCTCACTATGTTTATCTTTAGCTAATTCTAATGCTTTTTTGGCAACAAAAGTTTCCTGAATATTTAAATTACGAGCCAGTTTTTCCACATGAAATCTATAATAGTTTTTAGATTCTTCATCCATATTTATATAAACATTCAATGGATCTTCTTTCAATATTTCTTCTACTATACATACAGAATCAAAAATATTTGTCCAGTCTAAATTTGATATGTTTTTCAAACTAATGATACAATTTCCAATAGCCATTTTTAAAGTAGCTTGCTTTTTATGTTCTTTTTCAATTATATTTTTAATACTAGTACCAAGATAATTCAGTCTTTTTTCAAGAATAGCAATATTTTGTATTTCTTCATTTTTTCTCATTCTAAAAAATAATCTTTGTAAAAATGATGGTTCCAAATTGAAATTGCTACCAAATTGGTTTTCTAAATTAGACAATGTTTTAAGGTCTACTGCATCTGCATTTCTCCATTGCTCATTTACATTGTAAATTTTTATACAAATGTTTTTTATATATTCCATCAGTGATAAGGTAAGCATAAGAGACAAATAAGATACTTCTTTTATAGTAAGAATATTTTCTTCTTGATAAGCATTGACAAAATCGACAAGAGGATCTTCAAGAACTACTCCTTCTGTGTGTGATACAAGCTCCAATGCAAGTACATAAGTTCTTGGATACCCTTTCAATGTCCCGCTTTCTAAAGTACTTAATTTAATCTCTTTTTCCCCTTCTAAACTCTGTCTTATTCTTTTATATTGGAGTTCTATAATATAAAAATTATCTAGCAGCCATTCAGAAGCCTTAGGCAATTCAAAATTTGCATTTACTTCTCTATTTAGTTTTAAATATATTTTCTCAATTTCTTCAAAATTTTTATCCAAATTATATAGTAAAAAATCTTTTACATCTACTCTTTTAAAAGAAGTATGACTTCTTCCCAATTCTTTCCCATGATTTATAAGTTCTTCTTTAGTCAGCAATACATCTTTTACTTCTTCAATAGAAATATGTTTTTCATTTTTTAGATAAGCTACTATATATGCTAACAGCAACAATAGCATTGAAAAAATTGAAATATACATCAGCCACATACTATTCATTCCTTTCAGCCACTAGTCTACCTGGAATCTTCTAGCATTTCCCTAATCTTTTCTTGATAAAAGCCCGACAATTCTTGAGCATATTCTTCGTTTAAACCTTCTGCATAAATATTAAACAATGGTTTTTCTTCATCTGGAAGAATCAATGCCCAGCCTTTGTCATCAACTATTCTTGCCCCTTCAATAGTTTCTATCCCGATTTCATTATCTTCTATGATTTTTCTAAGTATTCTTCCTTTTTCTTCCCATGGACAAAAAACCTTATTTTTCACATAATAATATTTAGGCAATTCGTCTACTAGTTTGCTCAAAGCTATTTTTTCTGATACTATAAAATCTATTATTTTCCCAGTGCCCCAGATAGCATCAAAATTTAAAATGTATTGATATAGACAGTTTCTATCCATTATTTCTCCTAATGTATCAGATAAATTGGTCTTGGTTATATACACTTTTCCATTGTATTTAGTTGCCATATTCTCTACAACTCTAGGAAAATTGTATGGAATAACAACTTCTTTCATTTCTCCACTTTTAAATCCCATAAAGAAAGAAAAAAGTGAGAATTTTTCTCCATCCAATATTCTTCCCTTTTCATCTATAAGTATCATATTCTCGCCATTTTCACTATATATAACTCCTAAATCAAATTTTTCTTCCCGTACTCTTTTAGATATTTTTTCATAAGGATGTGTATCGCTACTTACAACTCCGTCACAACCAATACTTTCTAAATATTTCTTTGCTAAATTTGAAACATTCACAGATGCAGAATGTATCAATACCTTTAAGTTTCGTCTTTTAATTTCAGAAAGATTTTTAAGAATCTTTTCTCCTTCATTTATATAAATAGACGAAAAATTATACATTCTAACTATATCCTCTACACTTTCTCCATTGCATCTCTTAAAATCTTCAATACCAAAAGCATTTTCAATTTTTCTCTCTAAATTTCTGCTGATATTTGCACCTCTTTCATCAATAATTTCTATATGTATTTTATTTTTGTCATGAGAATCCGACGTAACTTGTAATCCCCCATTGGTCCTAAAATGTTGTACTGCAAATCTACACATAGGCATAGAAGCATCTTTTATATCTATGACCTTTGAACCTGTAGACAAAATCCCAGATATCAATGAACTTTTAATAAGTTCTGATGAATTGTATTCATCACTACTTACGACAAAAACTCCTTTCCCAATTGTTTGGGAAGCAAAAGCTGAGCCAAGTCTTGAAGCAAATTCAGGAGTTATATCAATATTTATATATCCTTGAATATCTCTATTTCCAAATATGGTCTTTGAAACCTTCGAGCCCCAAATCAAGTTTTCATTTACTTTTACATCTTCCTCTATAAGTTTATGAGGCCATATTTTAGTATCTGGACCAACAATTGCTCCCGTCGATATAGTTGAAGATGATCCTACTACTGAACCTTCAAACAATTTTACTCCTTCCTTTACATTTACATCGTCACATACAATACATTTTCTTGCTTCCACATTTCTTGAAAAAAACACATTTTCCCACAATACAGATTTTTTAAGAGAACATCCAGAATCTATATAACAATTGTCACCAATAACTGTATATGGTTCTATTTTAGTTTTCCCTTTTATTGTGCAGTTTTCCCCAATGTAAACAGGGGAAATCATTTCTACTTCTCTTCCTATAAAAGTTCCATCCCCTATCCATACACCTTCTTCAATTTCTTTAGATTCAAATTTCATATAAATTTTTTTATCTAATAAATCCCTATGCGTTTTTGTATAGGAATTTATATCACCTATATCACACCAATAATCTTCGGTTATATATCCATACATAGGTATATTATCTTTTAAAAGTCTTGGAAACAAATCTTTACTAAAATCAAAGTTTTCTCCTTTTTTATAATAATCAAGAACTTCTGGTTCCAATATATAAATACCAGTATTTATAGTATCGCTAAAAACCTCACCCCAGCTAGGTTTTTCTAAAAACCTAGTTATTTTTCCATTTTCATCTGTGATTATAACTCCATATTCCAATGGAACAGGCTCTTTTTTCAATATTAAGGTCGCCTTTGATTTTTTATTTTTATGGAAATCTATAGCTTTGTGTAAATCTATATTTGTAAAAGCATCCCCACTTATAACTACAAAAGTACTATCTAAAAATTCCTCTGCATTCTTCACACTTCCTCCTGTTCCCAGAGGTGTTTTTTCTATGTAATAATTCATATTGACGCCAAAATCTTCGCCATTATGAAAATAATCTATAATTGATGAAGGCAAATAATGTAATGTTACAGCTATGTCCTCTATATCGTGAAATTTTAGAAGTTCTAATATGTATTCCATGACTGGCTTATTTAATATAGGGACCATAGGTTTAGGAATATGACAAGTAAGAGGTCTAAGTCTTGTGCCTTTACCTCCTGACATAATTACCGCTTTTATTTTAATCACTCCTTATCTCATTTTTGTTGCATACTTTATTGTTTGATATACTTAACAAATATATTCATGAAAAAAGAAAAACCGAGGACTAAACTGAATGTTCAGTTTAATCCTCGGCATTAAAATTAAATATTAAAATCAATTTACAGAATTTATTCTTTTCATAATAGCACTTTCCATATCTTCAATTTTTGCAAGAGAGCTTTCCATTGTATCTGCCTTTGAATAAATATATATTTTTATCTTTGGCTCTGTACCTGAAGGTCTTATAGCATACCAAGATTCATCATCAAATCTATATTTAAGTACATTGGATGGTGGAGTATCTGTATTTCCTGATAAATAATCAATAAGATTTACAAGTTTGCTATTCTTTATCTCATGAATTGGCTTAGCTCTAAAAGATTCCATTATTCTAGCTATTCTATTTTTCCCATCTATTCCTTCTAATATTATAGATATTTGTTTTTCTTTATAGTATCCATGTTCTTCGTAAAGCTCATTTAAAACATCTAAAAGAGTCTTTCCCATCTTCTTGTAATAAGCTGCCATTTCAGAAATAAGCATACTAGAGATGACTCCATCCTTATCCCTAACTATAGTATCATACACATATCCAATACTTTCTTCATACCCAAATATAAATGTATGCTCTCCCGTCTCATCAAATTCGTTGGCCTTGCCACAAATATGCTTAAATCCTGTAAGCGTTTCTACTGTGCCCATATTATATTTCTTTGCAATTGCCTTACTTAAATCTCCTGTAACTATTGACTTAACTATAACTCCATTTTCAGGCAAAGAATTTTTTTCATGTCTTGACATCAATACATAATTGACCAAAAGTGCTCCAGTTTGATTTCCATTTAGTGAAACATATTCTCCATCCTTGTCTTTAACCATACATGCAACTCTATCACAATCAGGATCTGTAGCTATAAGAATATCTGCATTTACATTTTTCCCTAAATTTTCAGCATATTTAAATGCCTTTGTATCTTCTGGATTTGGGTATCCAACTGTTGTGAAATCAGGGTCTGGATTTTCCTGTTCTGGAACTACAAATATATTGTTAAATCCTCTTTCTCTCAAAACTCTTCTAACTGGTATGTTTCCAGTTCCATTTAAAGGTGTATAAACAATATTTATATCTTTATCTATGTCATCATGTAGTGAAAGATTTTTAACTTTTTCTATATACTCATCATCTATTTCTTTTCCTATTATTTTAAGCAAACCTCTATCTAAAGCTTCTTGTCTATCTATAATATTTACATTTGAAAATTCTCCTACATTCTTGATATTGTTTGTGATTTTTTCTGCAATTTCATCAAGAATTTGAGAACCCTTTTCCCAATATACTTTATATCCATTATAATCTTTTGGATTGTGGCTTGCTGTTATGACAATACCTGAAATAGTTTTTAACTTTCTTATAGCAAAGGAAAGTTCTGGTGTTGGCCTTAAATCCTCAAACAAATAGACTTTTATCCCATTGGCGGCAAGAACTCTTGCTGCAATATCTGAAAATTCTTTAGAGAAATGTCTCACATCATAAGCTATGACTACTCCTCTATCCATAGTACTTTGTCCAAAAGATTTTATGGTATTTGCCAATCCCTGAGTTGCCAAAGATACAGTATATCTATTCATTCTATTTGTTCCCGCTCCAATTTTTCCCCTTAGCCCTGCTGTACCAAATGACAAATCAGTATAAAATCTGTCTTGAATTTCAGCCTCATCATTTTTTATAGCTTCCAATTCTTTTTTAGTTTCATCATCGAAATATGGATTACCTATCCATGTTTTATATTTTCCCATATATTCCATTTTTCTAGCCTCCTTGTATCTCACTACTCATTCAAAAAAGTAAGTACATTTTTAACTTGCATTAAAACTCCCATTTTTAAACAGTCCTCATCAATATCAAAATAAGGAGTATGTCCTTCGTGAATTATGCCCTTGTCTTGATTTCGTGAACCCAAATTAAAAAAAGCTCCAGGACATTCTTCAGCAAAGTATGCAAAATCCTCTACTCCAAAACTTGGATATTTTATATTGGCTACACTATCATTTCCAAATAGCTCCACAATATTATTATATACAATGTCTACCATGGTGTCATCATTTATTAAGGCATCATAACTTTTTCTTCTTATGACTTCTCCACTTCCCCCCATTGAGGAAGAAACTCCTTCAACAATATCTACTATTTTCTTCATGACATTTTCCCTTGAATCAGAATCAAGAGTACGTACTATTCCCTCAATCTCCACTCTATCAGCTATGACATTTCCAGCATCTCCTCCATGAATAGTACCAAGAGATATAACCGAAGAATTTCTAGGATCTACATTTCTACTAACAATAGTTTGAATAGAAACTATAACTTGAGATGCAATAGCTATTGCATCTACCCCCAAATGTGGATATGCTCCATGACTATTTTCACCATGTATAATGATTTTTATCATATCCGAAGAAGCATTCATCTGGCCATATTTTATGCCTATTTTCCCTACATCAATATCATTATATACATGAAGTCCAAATATACCATCTACTTTAGGATTTTCAAGAACTCCTTCTTCTATCATAGGTTTTGCTCCACCAGTAGTCTCTTCCGCTGGCTGAAATATAAGTTTTACATTTCCTTTAAATTCTTTTTTCAAATCATTTAGTACCTTTGCTGTTCCCAACAATATTGCAGTATGAGCATCATGACCACAGGCATGCATTTTTCCCCTGATTTGAGATTTATATGGGACATCTTTTCTATCCACTATAGGAAGAGCATCCATATCAGCCCTCAATGCTACAGTCTTTCCAGCTTCTGCTCCTTTTATAATTCCAACAACTCCTGTATTAGCTATTCCCTTAGTATAAGGGATACCCATTTCATCTAGATATTTCACTATTTTTTCACTAGTTCTATACTCTTCCATGCCCAATTCAGGATGCATATGAAAATCTCTTCTTAAAAGTACAACCCAGTCTTCAATTTCACTAACTCTTTTTTTCAATTCATCATTATTTATCATGAATCTTCACCCTCATTCTTTTATATATATACCTATTTTATCATCTATTATAGCTACATTTCTATCCATTTTTTCAGCTATTTTTTAATTGGATAAATGGCAATTCTATTTTTATTTTCGTTCCATGTCCAACTTGGCTTTTAAGATTTATGATACCATTGTGATATTCTACAATATGTTTCACTATAGAAAGACCTAATCCTGTACTTTTATTGCCTCTACTTTTGTCTACCATATAAAATCTTTCAAATACCCTTTCTTGAGCTTCTTTTGGAATACCAATCCCTGTATCTGATATTGTCAAAATAGTAGAATTAATTTCATCCTGTATTTTCACATTTACAGTGCCGTCTATTTTATTGTATTTAATAGCATTGTCTATAAGATTATATAAAAGTTCTTCCATCATACTCTTATCAGCTTGTACTTTGTTATGATTTCCCTCAACTACTATATTTATATTTTTTCCTTTTGCTGCAATGTCAAAATTTTGAGATATATTGTTTGCCATTTCATATAAATCTACGAAATCAAATTCTTTGCTAGAAAAATCTTCATCAAGTTTTGACAATCTAATGATTGAATCTATTAGTTCTAAAAGTCTATTTCCTTCTTTCCTTATAATTCCTGCAAATTTAACAGTATCTTCTTTGCTTGTAAGCCCTGATTCAATTATTTCAGCATAACCATTTATTGATGTAAGCGGTGTCTTTAACTCATGAGATACATTTGCAGAAAACTCTCTTCTCATTTTTTCAGCTCTATATTTATCTGTATTATTAACTATCAATATCATTACTCCTATAACCTTTCCATCATTTACAACTGGATTTATATAAACATTTAAATATCTATTAGATAAATAAACTAATATTTCTTTATTTTCTCCTGTTTTTAAAACTTTATCTAAGGTTTTATTTATTTCAATATCCCTTGACAGTACTATAAAGCTCTCTTTGTAGTAATCCTTATCATCTTTAGCATCTAACAATTTAATAGCACTATTGTTTAGTGAGACAATTTTCTTGTTTTCTTCTATAAGTATAAATCCTTCACTCATATTTTCAGTAATTGTCTCTATGGTATCTGCTTTCTCTTTTAATTCGTTTACGTATTTTTTAATCTCTAAACTCTGTCTATTGACAGCTTGAGTAAATGGCAGCAATTCATCATAAATTTCAAACTCTGACAAGTTTACCCCTGAAATTATTTTATCAATATTTTCTGTTGCCATTTTTATAGGTTTTAATATTTTCTTCGAAAGTAATGACGACATGAAAAATGACAAAAATATTACCAATAAAACAATAACAATTATTCCAGGCAATATACTACCCATGGCAGTAAAAATATTGTCATAATCCTGAGAAATTCTCAATATTGAACCATCAGAAAGTAATACAGAAAAATAATGAGTATCTTGCCCTAATGTGGTGGAATATCTAGTAGATTCACCAGTACCATTTCTTATAGCTTCTTTGACTTCTGGCCTTTCCAGGTGATTCTCCATCTTGCTTTGTTCCATATCAGTATCAAATAGCACTTTACCTTGAGAATTTATGATTGTAATTCTTATATTTGGACTCTTTTTTTTAATATTGATGAGATATTGAAAATCATCATATTTTATATGTTCAATTGTACCGGATATGGTATAAGCTGTGTTTTTTAAGGATTTCCATTCTGAATCAAGATAAAAATTATAAAAGATGACACTTATGAGAACAGCAGTTAGAATAGAGGATACAATTGCTAAACTAACAAAATTTAAAAAAATTTTCCTTCTCAATCTATGTCACCTACTTTATATCCAACATTTCTTACAGTTTTTATAAGCTCGCCATAATCTCCAAGCTTTTTCCTAAGAGTACCTATGTGTACATCTACTGTTCTAGTCTCTCCTTCAAATTCAAACCCCCATATTTGATTCATCAAATTTTCCCTTGTGTGGACTATTCCCTTATTTTTAAGCAAATAATACAATAGCTCAAATTCTTTATAAGTTAAATCTACAGAAATACCATCTACCGTAACTATTCTCTTTTTATAGTCCAATGAAACTCCATCCAGCGAGAATACCTCTTCTTTTTGTCTGGTTGAAGTACGCCTTAAAACCGCCTTTATTCTTGATATCAATTCCATTACTCCAAATGGCTTTGTAATATAGTCATCCGAACCCATATCAAGACCTTTTACTTTATCATACTCAGTTGATTTTGCCGTAAGAATAATCACTGGCAATTCTTGAGTATTTATATCCTCTCTCATTCTTTTTAATATCGTAAGTCCATCATCTCCAGGCAGCATAAGATCCAATATGATTAAATCCGGTTTAGAAGAATTAAGTTTTAAAAAAAATTCTTCTCCTTCTTCAAACCCTTCTGCTTCAAAACCACTATTTTTAAGTGCATATATAATTAGTTCCCTAATACTTTCATCATCTTCAACGCAATAAATTTTAGGCATATAATCACCCCTACATCTTTTCTTCTGATTTATGCATTCCAGTTATGGAAAACACCACCCATTCAGCTATATTTTCGGCATGATCCCCTATTCTCTCAAGGTATTTTGCTATCATCAACAAATCAATAGCTTGTTCTCCATTAGATGCATCCATTCTAATCAAGGATATGAGCTCATCTTTTATGGTAGCAAACAAATTATCTACTATATCATCATATTCAATAACTTCTTTTGCCAATTCTAAGTCTTTACTCACAAATGCATCTATGCTTTTATTAACCATTTTCATTGTAGCTTCTGCCATTTGAGGAATATGAGTAAGTTCTTTTATCAATTTATTATTTCCTATTCTCAAAATTATTTCTGATATGTCCTGAACTTGATCTCCTATTCTTTCTAAATCAGTTATCATCTTAAATATTGATGATATCAGTCTAAGATTTCCTGCTACAGGCTGTTGTTGAACTAACAACTTTAAGCATCTGCTTTCAATATCCTTTTCCATATTATCTATTTCATCATCATTATCAACAATTTTTTGTGCCAAAATCATATCTTTTTCTCTCAAAGCTATTATAGCATCTTGTATTGCTTTTTCCACAGCAGAACCCATTTCTATAAGCTCATTATTCAGTATTTCTAACTCTCTATTAAATCTATCTCTCATTTTAATCCTCCATTTGTGATTTTTAACCAAACCTACCAGTAATATAATCCTCTGTACGCTTATCTTCAGGAATAGAAAATAGAGTTTCAGTATCATTGTACTCTATTAGCTCTCCAGAAAGAAAGAAGGCAGTCTTATCAGAAACTCTAGCAGCCTGTTGCATGTTATGAGTTACAATGACTATAGTATAGCTTTCTTTTAATTCTTGGACTAAGTCTTCAATTTTAGCAGTAGAAATAGGGTCAAGAGCACTTGTTGGCTCATCCATAAGTAGCACTTCTGGATTGACAGCCAAGGCTCTAGCTATACAAATTCTTTGCTGCTGACCTCCAGAAAGAGACAGTGCACTTTTTTTAAGCCTGTCCTTTACCTCATCCCATATAGCACTATCTTTTAAGCTTTTCTCTACTATATCATCAAGAATTGCTTTATTTTTAATTCCATGAGTACGAGGACCAAAGGCAATATTGTCATATATACTCATAGGAAATGGATTGGGTTTTTGAAATACCATACCAACTCGTTTTCTCAATTGATTAACATCAATATGTTTATATATATCCAAGCCATCTAAAAAAATATTTCCCGTAATACTGCAATCGTCTATTAAATCATTCATACGATTTAGCGTTTTTAACAATGTAGACTTTCCACTTCCAGATGGTCCAATAAAAGACGTAATACATTTTTCTTCAATATTCATATTTATACCCTTTAAAGCATGAAATTTTCCATAATATAAGTCCATATTATATATTTTTATCTTATCCATTGTAATTCCCCTTTAACAATTTTTTTGTGAAATAAGATGACAATCCATTAATCCCTATAACTACAATCAATAGTATCACAGCAGTAGCATTAGCCTCGTTTGTATATAATCCTTCACTAGAAAGAGCATACATATGAATTGCAAGAGTTCTAGCTGAAGAAAACAAGCTATTTGGTATTTTAGGTACTGTACCAGCTGTATAAATTAAAGCTGCAGTCTCTCCCACAATTCTACCTATTCCAAGTATTATTCCAGACAATATACCAGGCATAGCTACAGGAAGTACCACTTTAAATATAGTTCGAAGTTTTCCAGCTCCCAGACCAAAACTAGCTTCTCTCAATGTATCTGGTACAGCCAACAGTGCTTCTTCAGTGGATCTGATTATCAAGGGTAAAATCATGATAGAAAGAGTAAAAGCACCAGCCAAAATAGAAAAACCCCAGCCCAAAGTAGTTACAAAGAACAATAGTCCAAATAATCCATATACAATAGAAGGTATTCCCGATAAAGTTTCAGTTGTTATTCTTATAATATTTACTAGTTTATTTCCATTTTTCGCATATTCCACAAGATAAAATCCTGAAAATATTCCTATAGGAACTGCAATCATCAATGACAAAAAAGTCATAATAATAGTAGTAACAATAGCAGGAAATAATGAAACATTCTCTGTAGTATATTCTAGAGCAAATAGAGATGGTTTAATATTGGGTAATCCCTTAACTAAAATATATCCTATAATTAAGAATAGTATTGAAAATGTAATAAGTGCAGCTAGTTTTATCATTATTCTAATTAATCTACTCATCTATACCACCTTTCTTTTTAATACAGAAAATATTCCATTTATAATCAAAATAAATATGAAAAGTACAACCCCTGTCCCAATAAGAGTCTCTCTGTGTAAATCAGCAGCATACCCCATTTCTATTACAATATTGGCTGTAAGTGTACGAATACCTTTTAGTATTCCATTTGGCATCCTAGCTTGATTTCCTGCAACCATCACTACAGCCATAGTCTCTCCTATAGCCCTACCTATTCCAAGAACTATAGATGACATAATTCCAGATTTTGCTGCAGGTAACATAGCAAATATAACAGAACGTTCATGAGTAGCTCCTAAAGCTACAGCTCCTTCATAATAATCCTTTGGAACCGCTCTTATAGCAGCTTCAGAAAGGCTTATAATAGTTGGAAGTATCATTGTAGCCAAAAGAATAGATGCAGTCAGTATACTATTTCCTGTTCCTCCAAATATATCTCTAGTCAACGGAACCAATATTATAAGACCAAAAAATCCGTAAACAATTGAAGGTATTCCTGCCATAAGATTTATAGCTGGTTTTAAACATCTATAAAGTTTTTCAGGACAAAACTTTGCCAAATAAATAGCTGTAAGTATTCCTATTGGAACTCCCAACAATATAGCCCCCCCTGTTACATAAAGGGAGCCTAATATCATTGGAAATATACCAAAAGAAGGGGGAATATTGGTAGGAGACCAGTCCTTTCCAAATAAAAATTTGAAAAAGCCAATTTCAACAATAGCCGGTATACCATTAGCAAACATAAATACACATATAAGAATCAGCGAAATTATAGAAATACTGGCTGATATGAAAAATATTATTTCCATGAATTTTTCTTTAAATTTAAATTTCATATTATCCCTACTTTATTTATTTATTTCACTCCATTTAGTTATCTCACCAATAAATATTCGTCTTATATTTTCTTTGGTTAGATTTTCCACGGCATTTTCATTGTTTACAATTACGGCTATTCCATCTATTGCTATAGCTGTACTTTTAAGTTCAGCACTTTCACTATCTTTTAATTCTCTTGAAGCCATTCCTATATCTGCAGTTCCATCTATTGCAGCTTTCATACCTGAAGATGAGTCGCTTTGTTGTATTTCTATTTCCCCATTGGGGTTTATCTCTAAATACACTTCTCTAAGTTTTTCCATCAGTGGAGTAACTGAAGAAGAACCTGCCACTACTATTTTACCTGAAGGTTTGTTCCCACTATATGGACTTGTATTTTCTTCTATTGCTATATACTTGTTATTTTGTACTACTTCCTGCCCTTCACTACTCATTATGAAGTTTATAAAATCTTTAGCCAATTCACTTAGATTATCTTTTGTTGCAATATTAAAGGGTCTTGCAATTTTATAGCTTCCATTTTTAATATTTTCTACAGTTGGTGCTATTCCATCAATATTTATGGCCTTTACTGTATCATTTAAAGAACCTGTAGATACATAGCCTATAGCATATTCATTTCCTGCAACAGTAGTTAAAACGGTATCTGTTTTCATTTGTGTAATTGCTTCTTTTGTAGTCTTATCAATTTTTGTACCATCTTGAGCTTTTTCTTCTATTTCAAAAAGCTCTACAAACGCTCCTCTTGTACCTGAGCCCTCTTCTCTTGTCACTGCTACAATCTCATTTTCCAAATCAAACGCTCCATTATCTTTGCTTACATCTTTAGCTTTATTTTCTCCTGTACATCCTGATAAAAGACCAACAACCATAATAATCAACATCACAAGACTTATAAGCTTTTTCATCATATCCACCTCATCTTTTTATTTTGTTTACATTTATATATTAAATCAACATTGTAAAATCTAATATTTCCTATATGTAAAATCTATGTAAAAATAGATTTTATGTATTAAAAAAACTTATATAGCCGAAAAGACACCTCTTAAATTTAGAGGTATCTTTTCGGCTATAAATGAATCGAGGAAATTGCATTCTATAACTGGAACAGTTCGAGTCACAGTTTTTTTATCACAAATTTTGATTTTAGGCATAATATAAAAGTGAATATATATCTTATAGTAAATTGATAGGGTATGCGGCAACATACCCTATCAGAAAATGGCAATTAACTTTCAGTTTTAGTTTCAATTACTTCTTTAGTTACACAATCACCAGTGGTAGGAGAAATTCTAACTTGCCTTTTTTGTAAAACTTTAATTGTGAGTTCTATAACCATTTTTTCTTCAATTTCAGTAAATTCTCTTTCTTCAAAAGGAATATCAACATTAGTAGGAGCAGTACGATTTATATATTCGTCGAATTCATAAATATTGCTATATAATAATTCGCAGAATGGAAGTTCGTTGAAAAACTCCTCGCTTTGTTGATTAAACTCTGATAGATCACCTGACATTAAACGATCTTTCTCTGCAAAAGTGTCTCTAGGCAGTTCTTCTTCTCTGAGGTATTCAAATTCATTCCTACTGTTAACAAGTAAACTTTGTGGGTTTCTAAAGAAAGTAACAGGTGTTGTACATTCAAAAGGAACATCTATAGTGCAATGATGAATTTCTCCACATACTCCATCAAGACTAGAACAAGTTCTAGTAGAGTAATCAATATTTTTGCGGACAAACCCTCTTATAAAGAGTATATTAGTAGGTTGTAGAAGCAAACATTGAGTTATTTTTAATCTTTTTTTAGCATCTTTAATTTCGAGAGCTGGTTCTGGTAAATTAATTGTTGAATTGACAAAGAATCTAACTCTTAATTGAGCTAAAACAACAGGTATTTTGGCTATAACACCACTTGTAATTCCAGATGGTACCAATGGTGTATTTGGACAATCACCTAAATCTCTACTATCAACATCAACACAAACCTGTTGTGTTGGATTACATCTACACTTATCATCATAAACTTCAATATTACTTACTTTTGCCGTTTCAATTTTATCACTCATTTTAGTATCCTCCTAACAGATTATTATTTGGATGTCAAAACATCTATGTCCTTTTCCCTAGTACATGGTATTCAACTTGTCTAATTATGTGATTATATTTTTTATATTTATTTTTGTTAAATCATTTATAATTGGTGGAATTACCACATTTATGTTTTGAATTATTTCTAATTTAATCTCTATTACCATTTTTTCTTCTATTTGTATAAAGAATTTTTCTTTATATGGAAACTCAATATTTAGTTGAGGAAAATTATTAATGAGTTCATCAAATTCAACTATTCTACTAGAAAGTAGTTTACAGAAAGGACATTCATTAAAGAATTCTTCACTCACTTGATTAAATTCAGAAAAATCCCCTAACAACGATTTATCTTTTTCAGCAAAAGCTTTTTTTGAAAATATCTCTTCCTTTAAATATTGAAATTCTTGTTTAGTATTTTGAAGTGGTTTTAAAGGTTCTATAAAGAAGTTAACAGATGTACTGCATTCAAAAGGAGTATCCACAGTACAATGATGAATATCTACACTTACTCCATCAAGACTAGAACAATTTATAGTAGAATAATCAATATTTTGGCGTACAAATCCTTTTATAAACAGAATATTGGTAGGTTGTAAAAGTATACATTGAGTTACTTTTAAACTTTTTTTAATGTCTTTTACTTCAAAGACTAGCTCAGGTAAGTTGATTACTGAACTAATATGGAATGGAACAGTTAATTGAGCTAAGACTACAGGTATTTTAGCTATAACACCAGTTTTGATTCCAGTTGGTGTTTCTGAATAATTTGGACAAATATCTAAGTTTCTACTATTAACATTAACACAAGGGGAAGGCTCTACTAGATCATCACCACATCTATTATCAAAACATTGCATATTAATACTACTCTCATCTTTACTATCATTAGATGAAATTATTTCATTAGCTTCGTCAATATTAAAACTGTCTGAGGATTCTATATCAACAGTTTCTTCATTCACTACATTTGAGTCAACATCAATAGAGTTTGTATTTTCAGTATGAACAATGGTTGCATTGTTGTCCATATCATTACAATTCATATCAGTAAAAAATTGAACATAGCTAATATTTATGAAATCAATTGGCTCTGCCAAGATTTCTCCTCCTTTCCAAAAAGTTTGTAAATTATAACATTGTCTACTATATGTTATTCTCCTTATTTAATTAGGTGAAAAGCAATAAATGCATGAAGATAAAAACTTTGGTATAATAAAAGAACTCTTATATAAGAGTTCTTTTATTATTATTTACTATACTATTCTTCTTTGAAGTCTTCTAATATCTACTTCATGTTTTCCTATTAGTTCTTTTAATATCTCATTTTCCTCAATAATAGTGTCAAGTTTAGTATTAGTCTCTTGTCTAAATTCTGTTAAATCAGCTGTCTGTTCAGTAATAGCTTTTAATTCCTTTTTAATCTCTCTCTGGCCTTCCTCTAAGCTTATTTGGCCTTTCTCTAAGCTTCTTTGGCCTTCTTTTAGGCTTTTTAACTCCTCTAATACTATCTTTTGAAATTCTTCGTTGGTCATTGGAACACCCCCAATTCCATCTTTCACTTATATTTAATATTATATCATATTTTATAATACGTCATCTATAACCAGATAATTATACCCTTCGGTTGTTTGTAATACATTTTTTTGAGCAAACAATGAATTAAAAAATCCCAATTGAAGTCCACCGTTCCAATTAAGCTGTTTGATTATTTCATTTGACCACATTGGAATTTTAATTTCCTTTTCTTCCATACAATTTACATTATTGCCTAAACTTTGGGGTGCATAAACTAGTAGATATTTTTATTTATTTTCAAGTAATACTTTTGGTCCACTTTACTTTATTTAAATCTAAATACATATACTCACGATTGGTTTTCATTTCTTGGAATCCAAAAGAAGAATAAAAGGTTTTTAAGTGTTTGACTAAAATTCCTCTTTCACATATATCCATATTTTCTTTAGAATCAAATTCAATATCATCAGTAATTGGATCTGGAAAAAGTCCAATATACCTTATATTATCTTCAACATAAGCAGAAATGTTTTTTATAAATTCATCTAAAACTATTTTACCTACTCCATTGCCCCTGTATTTAGGATAAATATAAAACCTATCTAAATGGTAAATATTTTTCCCTTGGGTTTTATAACAAGATGTTTCCTTAATTAAGCTTCTAGATATATCAAAAGTTTCTTCATTATAATAGTGTAGTAGTGAAATTAATTCATGCCTCTGTTTGTCTTTACTTAATGCTGATAGATTAAAAAAATGCCCTGTTAATTCTCCTATTGTCACTTCCTTGTCATTCATCAATTCACAAATATTTAAATAAAGTTCCTTAGTATAAGGATAATAATCATGAGATAACTTAGGATCTTTCTTTAAATAAATAATAAAGTCATAGTTAATGTCATGTGTTTCTTCACTGTCAATTACAATAATCCCAATCCTCCTAATTTCTTATTTGCAATATCTTATAAATATATTATAAACCTTATTTTAAAAAAATCAAAAATCCTTTCCCCAGTTTTGCAGAAAATAATTGATCAGAAAACACTATGTCCTTGTAATTGTAATATTTACATGAAAGAATTTATCTACTCATAGTGCAATATTATAGAAAATCAAGTACAGGTAAAATTAAACAAAAAGCTGTAAAAAGATTATTGTACTTCTTGCTGGAACTCGTGAAAATTTTTAGGATTTACTTGGCAGCATAAAGCATAAAGTCCAGCAGTATATGGCACCGCCCAGCTCATACCTCCTGAATAATAAAACACATATTTATCATCTCCAGTAGGGCTAGCTACACATCTAGAATCCATAGGTACCAATATATCTTCTTTAATCATCCTATACTCAGTATTCCTCCAAAAATACCCTTTGATATAGGAATTTAAATCATTTGAATCCCCCAGAGGATCCCGTCCAGTCCCCATTAAGCTATTTCCCATAGCAATAGTATATATTCCCTCATTAGAAGCCCTGTTTATAGCTTCTTGAACCAAATCCCCATTTTTCATTTCTGGACCATCTATTCCTAATGAAATTGAAATTACACGTATCTTTTTATCTACAGGTAATGTTTTATTAATTTCTATTATCCTATTCTACATGATTTTTTTCTTTAACAGGAATCCAAATCTCACTATAGTAGTTTTCATCCTGATTACCCTGTGGATAATCAGCTATATTGGTATACATTTCAACATTATAACCTGCTGCAATTTCATAATCCTTGCAATTAGGCAGCCATTCTGAGAAAATTTTTTTATTCACATCTTGCAAAGATTTTGGCATTGCACCCTTACAAGCAAAAATAGCCCATATATGTTTAGGTATAACCTTTGTAACAAAACCATCAGGTATTTCCAAAGATGGATTATAATCATCTGCAATTAAGTACTCGAATTCATCTGAATCCATCGCGCTCTCAGCTATACATATTCCGTACATTCCACATACAAACTTACCCTTTCCTGTTTGATAATGATCTGTCCAAAACTGTGGAATTTTCATAGTTGCATCGTCATACTTAAACATCCTTGATACACCCATAATAGTGAATGAATCTTTTTCAACAATTTTGTAATCCATAATATAGCCACCTTCCAATGAGAATTTTATTTTTAGTGGGGCAAATGATTTAACCATTGCTCCATCTTTTCGGACTGCAGTAGGTGTAACACCATGAAATCGGGTGAAAGCCTTTGTGAAACTATCTGCTGAGGTGTAGCCATATTTCACTGCAATATCCATAATCTTTTTATCAGTAGAAATAAGTTCACTACCAGCAAGTGTAAGCCTACGTTGTTTAATATACTCTCCAACTGTAAAACCACAAAGCATTGCAAAACCTTTTTGGAAATAAAATGGAGATATAAATGCTTTTTCTGCAATATCCTCTATTGAGATTTCTTCTGTAATATTATCTTCAATATAATCAATAGCCCTGCCAATTCCTTCAACCCATCCCATATTCATCACCCCTATCTGCAAATATATCTTATCTCTTATCAAGTGATTGTTCCCGACTTTTTGTGTTATGTTTTGTCTTTTTAGAAGTATACTTCTTATAATTTTTTTGTCATATATACCATTCCAGGATTATACCCAAGTTTTTGATTTAATGCTATCATACTATTATTCTTATAATGCACTGTTGTTTCTATTGTTTTTATTCCTTCAAGCCGACACCATTCCTCCAATAATTTTTTTAGTTTTGTAGCTACCCCCTGGCCCCTATAATCCTCTGTTACATATAAAGATAAAATCATAACACTATCTTGAGATTTCTCTTGTTTGCAAGCCCATATAAATCCCTGTATATGGCCTAGTTCATCTTCTGCAACAACAAGTAACAAATCTTCATTTCTTGTATTTTGAATTTTTAGTACTGTTTCTTCTATTTCTGCTGTTGTAACTGTATAATCTGGTATCCATAGTTTTGGTGTGAGATTATGCCATTTTGCAATCTGCATTAAAAGCAATTCTGATTTCTTGTCGATATTGCTACTATCAAGCTCAATTTTTCTATAATTCATTATTAATTCCTCCAAATTTAGTTCCCCTCACCTTTTCTACAAAAACAATCAGATATTCGAAGAATTTCCTTATACGGCAAAGAATGTACCCAAGGATCAGATCGTTCCACCGGAAGTTATGGGAGATTACTATCCCTGCAGTAAATATGTCAATCCTTTCTTTTTTAATTCATGTTGTTATGATTTCAAAGATAAATGCTCTTGCTGGCGCCTAGAATGTTTACTCGGTTATTATAAGATTATGACGTATAAAGATTGCAAATCACTTTTTTTATAATCTCTTCAAAAAGAAGTGCTCTGAAAAACCATCAACTTTATTATCATAAGACCCAACTTCTTCATATCCTATCGAACGATAGAAGTCCCTGCCCTGCCAATTAAAGGTATCTAATCTAATCATATTTGCCCCCATTAATTTTGCACGTTTTTCGATTTCATTCATTAACAATGTGCCAATTTTATTTTTCCTATAATCTTCATCAACAAATACAGTAGAAACATATAATATTCTAAATCCAGTCATACATGCATCCGCTCCAGCAATTAATTTATCACCATCTTTTACACCAATTTTTATACTACCTGAAATTTCATATATTGTATACTTTTTATCATATTCATCAAGACGATTTTCAATATCCTCTACCTGTGTATCATTAAGTTCAATAATCTTATAATTCATAAATTCAATCCTCCTAAAAGTATATTTAATATCCACATCATATTTTTCTACTTTTCTGCCACAAATAATAAATGTTTTTCAATCTGTCTTATGTTGTCAAAAATTCCACTTGAGTTACTTTTGTTGATAGTCTTGTCCCTTCTTCAAATATGTCATACAAAGCTGAGACTCTATCAGATTCATTCCCTATTTTTAATAAATCTTTTATTTTCATATACTTCACCCCTATTTTTAAAATAATCATTAAAATAGCCATTGCACTCATTTTTTGTTTTCTTCCAGTAGCCTAGACATTCTGCATATTCTCCTTTTAGGTGATTTTATTTACTTCGTATTTATATCTATATAAAGTCTTTAAACTAGACCAGAGTGCATCTACCTACAAAAGCTTTTTAAATATATATTCTAGCAATATAAGCAAATCAATATAAAGAATTCTTTTTCCCTTACTAACTACTTCTGTTGAATATAATACAAAAGATGTGCATTATATTTCTTCTTTCTGCCTGGTTCTCTGCATACTTCAAATACATGGTCACAATTTGATTAATAACCCAGTGAAAATCCTTTAATTATCAGCATACATTTCCCTTTTCTTTAAATAATCTTTCTCATTAATATACCATGTTGGTATTGAATTATTCATATTATTAAGCCATTTTAATATTTCCTTTGCTTGGTTCAGCATTGTATCAATCTCTCCTTGTCCAAAAGGAATTGCCCACGGAAGAGAAGAAAGTGTATTACTTGAAATATATAGTGCCAACAATCTCCAAAACTCCATCGGCACATTATAAGAAAAGTAGCCATTAACCATACCTGTTGCAAACATTGGTGCTTTTTGTGCACACCAAACTATACGATTGAACTCTTCCCATGGGTCCCCATAGTCATAACGGTCAAAATCTATGATTATTAGTTTATCATTGGTGTCTATCATCATATTACCTATATGATAATCTCCGTGCTGATAGCATTGCGGACGATTATGGAGTAAATAGCGATTTTCATTTATGTAATTGATAAATAATTGCCCACCTTCATACTTGATTGGACATTCAGAATACATTTGTATTTTTCTTTCAATTTTGCGATTAAAACAGATCTCCCAATTTTCCTGTTGTTTCGGTGCAGGAATAGTATGAATTTTTTTTAGAATATTGCCCGCATTAAGACCATAGGCATATTGTTTAGAAACAGATAAATCTGATATAACATCTTCTGCATCATTGCCATCAATCCAACTTTGTAACGAATAAACACCCTCATCACAAACTCCGAATCCTATTGGTTGACACATTGGAATATGAAGAGACAATACTTCCTTCATCATTTCAAACCCTTCCTTTTTTCTATCGAATTGTTCTATTGGTGAAATCCTAAGCAGATACTTCGTGCCATCTTTGAATGTAACACAATATTTTTTATCGCCCGACCAACCTTTCGAAATCGGAACTGATTTTATAAAGTTTAATTTATCCAATTCTCAACCTCCTATTTTTTACTTAAGCCCTCTTTACAGTCAAGGTGACATTTAACCTTTCTCCACAACCCTAAGACGTAATCTAATCTATCCACTCAACCCCACTTCATTTTTTGGTTCTTTTTCTATCCCTTGATATATTCCCTCAAACGCAAAAACACACTTTAGGTCGAGTAGCCAAGATGGATGTAATCCAACAGACCCAGTAAAATCAAAGCTTACACTCTTGACATCAATACTACCGTCTCAACATGGGTTGTATGAGGAAATAATATTATTATATAGAAGTAAGAATTTTTACACAACTGTAAACACTCCAATCCTTATCGCTAAAAAGTACACCCACCCGATAAAAAACTGCACACCCGCGTGCATAATTTATCGTAAGAGTGTGCAGTGGTTTACATTGTATCAAAATTGTAGCTTTTTATGTATAATGACTTGAATTTTAATACAATTTAGCAATATTCGATTAACGCTAAAAAGTTTGATTATCGCTAAATTGTGCATCTACCTACAAAGGCTTTTTTAATATATATTCTAGTTTATAGATGGCATATGATTAAACCAATATAAAGATTTTTTCTTACTAACTACTCTAATTGTATATAATATAAATGATGTTCAGTTAGTCATCTCATCAAATTAGAATTTACCTAATTATATCTAAATATTCACTCATTCTTTCTTTATGACTTTGCATATACTTGTCTGATTCAATAAACTTAAAGAATTCTTCTTTTGTCAACCACAAATAAGATATTGTTTCACCTTCTTGAAGCGTAATTGAATCTTTATTACAATTAGTTTCACATATATAGCCATAATATATAGTATCCTTGCTCATACATCTGTATATCTGCTCTAATTTTGGTGCTTCAATACCTGTTTCTTCCCTGAGTTCCCTGATTGCAGTATCATAAGGTCTCTCGCCTACCACTGCACTACCACCCGCACTTGCTACATACAAACCTGGAAAATTTGGCTTTATTAAATCTCTTTGCATAAGTAAAAACATACCATCTTCATGCCTAACTATTATTTCACT